>JAZNKU010000273.1:0-6289 GCA_045578685.1 Eubacteriales bacterium | reverse complement strand
AATATCCTGCTCGTTTGCACCGTCGAACACGGGGGTCATGATCTTCCAGCCGAGACGCTTTGCAGCGATACCCAGATGTACCTCAAGCACCTGACCGATGTTCATTCGGGAAGGAACGCCCAGGGGGTTAAGCACGATGTCGAGAGGAGTACCGTCTTCAAGGAAGGGCATGTCTTCGGGAGGAAGGATACGTGAAACGACACCCTTGTTACCGTGACGGCCCGCCATCTTGTCACCGACGGAGATCTTTCTCTTCTGTGCTATATATACTCTTACTACCTTGTTAACGCCGGGGGAAAGCTCGTCACCGTTCTCACGGCTGAACACCTTAACGTCAACAACGATACCGCTCTCACCGTGGGGCAGACGAAGGGATGTATCTCTTACTTCTCTTGCCTTCTCACCGAAAATAGCTCTGAGCAGTCTTTCCTCTGCTGTAAGCTCTGTTTCACCCTTAGGTGTAACCTTACCAACGAGGATGTCACCTGCACGAACCTCGGTACCCTTGCGGATGATACCCTCTGCAGTCAGATCCTTAAGCGCGTCGTCACCTACGTTGGGAACCTCGCGGGTGATCTCTTCCGGACCGAGCTTGGTATCTCTTGCCTCGTGAGAGTATTCTTCTATATGAATGGATGTATAAACATCGTTACGAACGAGGTTTTCGTTAAGAAGAACCGCGTCCTCGTAGTTGTAACCCTCCCAGGTCATGAAGCCGATGAGGGCGTTCTTACCGAGAGAGATCTCACCGTTGGAGGTTGCAGGACCGTCAGCGATAACCTGACCCTCTGTGATCTGCTCACCAACGTCAACAAGGGGTCTCTGGTTGATACATGTACCCTGGTTGGAGCGCTTGAACTTAATAAGATGGTAGGTGTGCTTCTCGCCGCCCTCTTCAAGAACGGTGATCTCGTCAGCACTTACCTTCTCTACTGTACCTGCTTTTCTTGCACATACAACGACACCGGAGTCAACAGCTGCCTTGTACTCCATACCTGTACCGACGATAGGAGAATCGGTAACCATAAGGGGCACTGCCTGCTTCTGCATGTTTGAACCCATAAGAGCACGGGAGTTGTCGTCGTTCTCAAGGAAGGGGATCATAGCTGTTGCTACAGAAACCACCATCTTGGGAGATACGTCCATGAAGTCAGCTTCGGATGCGTTTACCTGCATGATCTCGGAGCGGGAACGTACTGTAACCTTGGGGTTAACGAAGCGGTGATTTTCATCGAGGGGCTCGTTTGCCTGTGCAACGACATAGTTATCCTCTACGTCTGCAGTCATGTATACGATTTCGTCGGTAACTACACCTGTTTCCTTATCTATGCGTCTGTAGGGAGCTTCGATAAAGCCGTAGTCACTGATCTTTGCATAGGTTGCAAGATAAGAGATAAGACCGATGTTGGGTCCTTCAGGAGTCTCGATAGGACACATTCTGCCGTAATGGGTGTAGTGTACGTCTCGAACCTCGAAGGAAGCTCTATCTCTACTAAGACCGCCGGGACCAAGTGCTGACAGACGGCGCTTGTGTGTAAGCTCTGCCAGAGGGTTGTTCTGGTCCATGAACTGGGAAAGCGGTGATGAACCGAAGAACTCACGGATAGCGGTAACTACGGGACGGATGTTGATAAGTCCCTCGGGTGTGAGGTTCTCGCTGTCCTGAATTGTCATACGCTCCTTGATGATCTTGTCCATACGGGAGAAACCGATACGGAACTGATTCTGAAGAAGCTCGCCGACGCTTCTGAGTCTTCTGTTACCCAGATGGTCGATATCGTCAACAGAGCCTATGCCCTGTGCAAGACCTATAAGATAATTAATGGAAGCAAAAATATCTTCCTTAGTTATATGCTTGGGAACAAGCTCGCCCATACGGAGCTTGCACTCTTCCTTAACTGCATCGGCATCTGTGCCTACAGCCTCGATGATCTCATTAAGAACTGCAGCGTTTACCTTGCCGGCAACGTCGATGTCAGAAAGATCATAGCCCAGAACGGTCTCGGGATATACCGTACCGTTGGAGAAGAGCTTCATTTCGCTCTCGTCCTGAAGCTTGATCCACGCCTCGTTTACACCTGCACGCTCGATTGCATCTGCCTGATCGCGGGTAATCTCAATGCCTGCCTCTGCAATAACCTCACCGGTATAGGGATCTGCTACGGCTCTGCTGAGAGTATGGCCTGCAAGTCTTGCACCGAGGCCCATCTTCTTGTCATACTTATATCTACCAACCGCTGCAAGATCGTAGCGCTTGGGATCGAAGAACAGGTTGTTTATAAGGATCTGAGCACTCTCTACAAGAGGAGGCTCACCGGGACGCAGCTTCTTATAGATTTCCTTAAGAGCCTCGTCGCCTGCGGTGGTACCGTTCTTCTCTGCCTCGGAGGGCATGGTGTCCTTCTCGAGGGTAGCCATGATGAGACGGTTGTCACCGAACATATTGATGATCTCTGCGTCTGTACTTACACCAAGTGCACGGATAAGAATCGTGATGGGCATCTTACGGTTCTTATCGATACGAACGCTGAATACATCGTTTAAGTCTGTTTCGTACTCAAGCCACGCACCTCTGTAAGGAATTACTGTAGATGTGAAAAGCTTCTTACCAGTCTTGTCCACCTCGCTTGCGTAGTACATACCGGGAGAACGAACGATCTGGGATACAATTACACGCTCTGCACCGTTGATAACAAAGGTACCGTTCTCGGTCATAAGGGGGAAATCGCCCATGAATATCTCACGCTCGATAACCTCGCCTGTTGCCTTGTTATAAAGACGGACGGTCACGCGGAGGGGTGCTGCGTAGTTTACATCTCTGTCCTTGCACTCCTCAACAGGATACTTGGGGGTATCCTCTATTCTGAAATCTACAAATTCAATATGAAGATTTCCGGAATAGTCGATAATGGGGGATACGTCATGCAATACCTCCATAAGTCCCTTTTCAAGGAACCACTGGTATGAGTTCTTCTGGACCTCAATGAGATTGGGCATCTCAAATTCTTGACCGATCTTAGAGAAACTCATTCTGGTATTTTTGCCGAGCTTATGCTCTTTTACCATATAAACAAACCTCCTATCAAAAGAATAGACCATACCTGTGCTCCGCCGACAGTCGAACACAGTCCGACCCTTAAAGGCACCCTACCCCTATGACATGCTGGTTACAGTCAAATTATAAGCAAAAGTGTCACTTCAATGTCGAAATCTGCCCTCGAAAACTTTAAAACATCAAGTATGACCTCGAAATTACATTATTAAACTGGATACAGTTCAACATTTTATCACAATTATATATAAAAGTCAACCGCGAAAATACATATTTACAAAAAATTAATTTGTTACGAAATTGTAACTAAATTCTAAAAAATCCCTACAAAGGGTTGAAAATATCCTTGTGCTATGGTATTATGTCAAGGCTAACAAACTCATAAATATTCTACAGAGGAGGTAAATACCATGCCTAATATCAGATCCGCTAAGAAGCGCGTTCTCGTTACCGAGACCAAGACAATGCAGAACAAGATCTTCAAGACTTCCTACAAGACCGCTTGCAAGAAGTACGAGGCTGCTGTTGAAGCAGGCAACAAGGATGAGGCTACTGCTCTCTACACCGAGACTATCAAGAAGATTGATACCGCAGTTACCAAGAACATCATCCACAAGAACACTGCTGCAAGAAAGAAGTCCCGCTACACAAAGATGCTTGCTGCTATGTAATTAGCAAAACACCGTCCCGACAGGACGGTGTTTTTTAATGCAGAATGCAGAGTGCAGAATGCAGAATGATGGAGGATTTTTGACCCATCGGTCAAAAATCTTCATTAACGTACCGACTAACCTTCTCAAGGTTCGAATCCTTCCATTTTATCACAAAAGCAATAAAGGACATCCTGTTGGATGTCCTTTATTGCTGGCGCGCCTGGCAGGATTCGAACCTGCGACCTACCGGTTCGTAGCCGGGCACTCTATCCACTGAGGTATAAGCGCATATTCATTAAAGCTTAAACATAATAACATATTAATCCTCTCTTGTCAAGGATTTTTTTAAGAAAACATAATAATTTTTTGTGAACAGGCAATACTTGTCATAGGAGGTGGTATTTATCACTGATTTTGACAGATATATGAGGGAACTTACCGATAAATTATATATAGGTCAGAGCTTTGACATGGTCAAACGGACTATAACCCTTGACGATGACAGACGCTGCGGGCTTTTTTATGTAAGCAGCTTCGTGGATAACTCCACCATGGAGCTGGTGCTTGAATATTTCATCAGATACAAAGATACGGACAAGCTTGCCGAGCGTGTTGCCTTTGGCGAGGTGTCGGAAGCCACGGACACAGACACGGCGGTAACCGCCATCCTCTCGGGGGGTACGGCGTTTGTCATAGAGGGTATGGATAAGATAATACTGATCTTCTGCCGACGCTACCCTAACCGCAGTATCGAGGAGCCTGACAATGAAAAGGTTCTTAAGGGACCCCGTGACGGCTTCGGTGAATCAATGATAAACAACACCGCCCTGATCCGCCGCCGTATAAGGGACCCTAAGCTTACCTTTGAGTTAGCTCAATGCGGCAAACGGACGAAAACCGATATTGCCGTCTGTTATATAAAAGATAAGGTTGACAAAAGATTTCTTGCTACCGTAATGAAAAAGCTGAACTCCATCGATCTCGAGGCGGTCTCCTTCGGCGAGCAGAGCATCGCCGAGCAGCTTGTAAGGCAACGGTGGTATAACCCCTTTCCCAAGGTGCGTTTTACCGAAAGACCCGACTCGGCGGCGGCTATGGTGCTTGAAGGAAGTATCATAATCATAAGCGATAACACCCCCGAGGTGCTTATCCTGCCCACCTCGATCTTTGATTTTCTGCAGGAGGCGGACGATTTTTATCTTCCTCCGCTGACGGCGACATATTTTCGTGTGGTGCGGCTTATAATATTACTGTTGACGCTGTTTATGCTTCCCGCCTGGTATCTGCTTGTATCCAATCCCGAATATATCCCTCAATGGCTGTCTATCCTTAAAATAAAAGAGCAGGCTGCCATACCCGTAATAGTGCAGATATTTATGATAGAGTTTATCATCGACGGTCTGAAGCTGGCATCCCTTAATACCCCGCAGGTTTTGGGTAACTCCTTTTCGGTCATCGCAGGTCTTATCCTGGGTGAGATGGCGGTGAATATAGGATGGTTTGTCCCCGAGGTAATACTCTATCTGGCGTTTATAACGATAGCCAACTTTACACAGCCCAGCTACGAGCTTGCATATTCCCTTAAGTTTATGAGACTTATATTGCTCATACTGAGTGCTGTTTTCAATATATGGGGCTTTGGTCTCGGAGTTATCCTTGTCTTTTTGCTAATCGTATCAAACAAGACGGTGGATAACAGCCGCGGCTATCTCTACCCCTTGATCCCTTGGAACGGCAATGCGATGCTTCGTTTCTTTGTGCGTGTTCGGTTGGGAAACAAAACCTCCTCGAAATGAGGAGGTTTTGTTAAATGCAAAATGCATAATGCAAAATTAAGGTGGAAAAGTGTTGACTTTTACGGTCAACACTTTTCTTTCTTTTCTATTGCTTAAATAAATCAAGTATGATATAATCCAAGAGAATTACAAAACAAAGGAAAACACAAATGTCAAAAAATCTAAAAGCTACACTTGCGGCGATAATATGTAACGTAATATTCGGCCTTAGCTTTATGTTTGCCAAGGTCGCCCTTGAATACGCTCATCCCCTCATCATCCTGTCGGTTCGCTTTACCGTAGCCTTTGCGGTGATGAATCTGATGTGGCTGTTTAAAATGGTAAAGCTTGACCTCAAGGGCAAGCCTAAAAAATATATTCTTCTTATGGCTCTGGCTCAGCCCTTTCTCTACTTTATATTTGAGATGTACGGCATCGACATGACCTCCAGTGCTATCTCGGGTGTTATCATTTCCCTTGTCCCCGTGTTCGTGCTTATTATGTCCTCGGTTTTTCTTAAAGAAAAGCCTACCCTCGGACAGGTCATCTTTTCCCTGCTCTCTTTGGCGGCGGTCATAGGAATCAGCCTTGGCTCAAACGACGGAAACGAAAATCATCTTCTCGGCATACTGCTCCTTATGGGTGCAGTCATTGCAGGTGCTTCCTTTGATATACTTAGCCGTAAGGAATCGGGAGCTTATTCTCCTTTTGAAAGAACATACATTATGTTCTTATGCGGTATGATAGGCTTTAACATCACCGCCGCAGCCGCTCTGGGCAAGGACTTTGTTCCTCTGCTGTGCGATGCT
>JAZNKU010000272.1:0-2064 GCA_045578685.1 Eubacteriales bacterium | reverse complement strand
CGATCCGACTTTCACCCTCAGCGTTCTCCCCCTCTTCGCCTTCCTCTTCGGGAGCGACGTAGTAGGTGTAAGTAGCGCTGATTTCAACGCGACCTTCCGCAGTATCATAAGCGATAGCGATAGCCGAGACTCCGGTAGCTGTGGTAGTAACCAGAACGTCAACGTCGGAATCGATCGCAACGCCGAGTACCGAAGCGGTATGCGCGGACTGAACCTTTGCGGTAAGTACGCCGGCATTAAGGGATGCGGAAACAAGCTTATCTGCATCGAGAGTAAGGTCGAACGTCAATGCCTCAACTGCGCTGACGCCGCCAACTTCCTCGCTGAGAGTACCGTCTGCCGAAACAGTAACGGTATCGGGACCGACAGTCTCCTTAAAGTCCTTGCCTGCCACAAGCTCATTGAACTTCTCATATGTGTATTCGACAGTCGCACTGCCGTCTTCCATGCTGTAAGTCACCTTGTAGTTGCCGTTAAGCTCACCAAGCTCCGAGTCGAGCGTAACAGTAATGTTAGCGGTCTCGGGAGATGAAGCGTCTATCTTTGCCTGTACTGCCGCAAGAGCCTCGAGGTCAACCGGATTTTCCACCTCTTCCTTCTTCCACCAGCAAGACGCAAGGGTAAATACACAGGCAACTATGAGTGCAAGCGCAATAATCTTCTTCATAACTGCGCACCTCACGTTATTCTATGGTAATCTTTTCGATATCATATGTATAATCTACTTTTACGGTCATCTGAGACTCGGGAAGATGCTTAGCCTCATCACCGGCAAGATTATACACGAGTTCGATAGATGTAACTACCGCACCGTCATCAACCAAGGTAACGGTAACGTCGCTGCAAATATTTGCTGCATACTCCTCGCCAAGAACCTTAGCCGCATTAGCTGCGGGAATGGTAAAGGTGAGAGTGTGATCCTCGTATTTTACGTTTTCAACAGCCTTCTTCTGAAGGTTGAGAGCCATTCTGCCGCGGCCGATAACCCAGATACTTCCCTGAGGATTCCATTCACCGCCGTTTGTACGCGCGCCAAAGCCTTCAACAGCCTCGGTCACGGTTTTTGTTTCCTTTACAATAGGCTTTACAACCTCGGTATTACCGCCGCTTTCAACACTGTCGATCTCCTGAGCGATTACAGTGTAAACCGAAGCGGGAGCATTGTCAACGTAACCCGTAACAAGCTCGTATTTGCAATTGAGCTCCAAAGAACCGATCTTCTGATTAGTGGTAGCAACAACCTTGGTAGGAGTGCTCATGTTGTACATCTCAGAAACGTCCTTGAGGGGATTCTTGAAGAAGCCTGTCACCTTATCCACAACCTGGCAGGAGAAGAGTACAGGAAGGCAAAGCGCCATAACAATCATAAGTGCGATTATTTTTTTCATATTTTTTTCCTTTCAACCGGTGTTCTGCCGATTTGGTATTTTATGTATTTTAAGTAGTTTCCGTCTCTTCACTCTCGGGGAACAGATTCTGTCTGTTGTAAGTGTAAGAGGTTCTTATGGAAAGAGTACCATTCTCGGTAGAACAAACAATGCTCACCATGGTAAGATTATATCCGTTGGTTGTAAGAGTGATCTCAGCATCGCCGACAGCGTTAAGGTCTGTACCGACGATCTCGGTAAGTACTTCTTTGGAAACGGTTGCCTTGAGCACTGTGCCGTCCGCCTCTGTGGTAGCATTCTCAAAGAAATCCTTGTTAATGTTAAACTTGAGGTCGAACGCAGTTCCGGTTCCCGGTCTCCATTCATCGCCCTCACCGCTGAAGTATACGCCATCCTTGTAGTTTACAACGCCCTTGGAGACAATAATTCTGTCAGAATTACCGAGCTCTAAAGACTCCTGCGGAGTAGCAAATCTCTCGTAGGTGTAGTCGAAAATCATGTTGGTGCCGTCAGTAGTCGTGACATAATATCCCGTGAGACTGTCATTATTCTTAGTAGTAAAGCTGACGTCGGTAATGATCTTGGTAGGTACGGATTGATTTGCAATCTCACAAATCTTTTTCACATCCCTGTTAGCTCCTATGCCTACTTTTTCAAGAAGCTTACATCCGGGAAG
>JAZNKU010000271.1:0-2382 GCA_045578685.1 Eubacteriales bacterium | reverse complement strand
TACAGAGAGCTCCGTGAGCTTTCATACATGGGCTTCTCAGTTCTTCATCAGGATGCAATCTTCCCTGTAAGAAGCGCTAATATTCCCATAAACATCAGAAATACAAACGATCCTTCTGCTGACGGTACAATGATTGTTCCCGGCAGCGATGAAAAGGCTGAAAGTATTATAACAGGTATCGCAGGCAAGAAGCACTTCTCAGTTATCTCCATTGAAAAGGATGAAATGAACAGCGAGGTTGGCTTCTTACGCAGAATACTTACTGTTATGGAAGCAAACAACATAAGCTTTGAGCACATCCCTACAGGTATCGATACAATGAGCATCGTTGTTGACGGTGCAGACGTTGACAAGTGCCCCGATATCGTTGAAAAGATATGCGAGGTTACGTCTCCCAACCATATCGAAATCGAAAACGACCTTGCTCTTATCGCAGTAGTTGGTCGCGGTATGAAGGCTAAGAAGGGTACTGCTACAAGACTCTTTGCCGCACTCTCCCACGCCGATATCAACATCAAGATGATTGACCAGGGTAGTAGTGAGCTTAATATCATCATTGGTATCCACGAGGCTGATTTTGAAAAGGCTATCGGCGTAATTTATGATATGTTCATTTTAAGTGAGGCTGAATAATCCTCTTTACTGAAACTATAAAACAATAAACGAAAGGGTGTTTAATATGACATACGAATCTCTTACAAAGGGCGGACTTGTTAAAATGCTCAAGGCTCAGACCTATAAAAAGCATATTGTAAAGAATATCGAAATAATAGGTCAGAGAAAGCTGGTTATTTTGGATGATGTAAACGGTGGAAACGCAGAGATACTCAAAAAAGCGTTGGCACAGCTCAAAAAGAAGGGCGTAAGAGTACCTGAAATTGCTTTCTTTGCCACAAACGACGAGCGTGATCTCATAAAGGATGACGACCGCATTCGTAGCATCACAGAGCTTCAGGGTAAGGCAAAGGCATACTATGTGCTGGTTGCTTCTTCCTTTGACGAGCTTGAGGTAAAGCTCAAGGGACGCGAGGGTAAGATAGGCAGTGCAAAGCTTCTTGCCCAGAGACTTGAACAGTATGGTTATACAAACCGTGATTTCTGCCTTATGAACGAGCCTGCAGGACTTCTCGGTACATATATGAAGATGAAGAACTCCATGTACAAGGTATCTGAAAAATCTGAGCAGAAGAAGCTCGGCAAGCTTGTGAAGAGCACCGAAGCACAGATGAACGCCTACAAGAACAAGTTTGCAGGACAGCGTTGCTTCATTTTAGGCTATAAGAAAGGCGTTGTACTTGAAGAGCTCAATGTCATGCTTGAAGAAAGATGTATCGCATATAACGGAATATGCACATATTTCTCAAAGACACCTCTTCGTCCCTCTCAGTATCTGCTTACAAGCAATGAGCATTATCAGGGCAACGGTAAGTATATCGACCAGCTCGAATGCTTTGTAGCGAGTGATGCAAAGGTGTTTGAGGATAAGTTCGCAAAGCGCCCCACATATATAAATATGATGGGTGACGGAATCATATCTCAGCTTCCTTCTTTTGCTTCTACCCAGTCAAGTGAGGCTCTGCGCCGTATAGACGATCTTTACGCCGCATTACAGCTTGCTATCTATCAGGGCTTTACAGAGATATATCTCTACTGCTTTGACGGACTTTATGACGCACAGCTTACTCCCTATGACGAGGCACTTTTAAAGGAGGACGGTCAGTATGACTATCCCGAGCAGGCACAGACACTGCTGAAGAATATAAAGACCTATGCCGCATCGGCAGGTATCTCTATCTACGATATGAGCAACGTGCCCAGTCTTGATATGTTCGAAAAGAAGAGCTTTGCGGATATCGATTTTACAACAACAAAGGTTTTATCAAAGATTTAAGAAATCAAAACAATCCGGAGGGAGTCAGAAAAATGAGCTTAGCGGATAAGTATTTTATAGAAAATTGCCGTGACATCATCGAAAACGGCGTATGGGATACCGATATGCAGGTAAGACCTCGCTGGGAGGATGGAACTCCTGCTCATACAGTCAAGAAATTCTGTATTGTCAACCGTTATGATTTACAGAAGGAATTTCCGATAATGACTCTCAGAAGGATATATTATCGCTCCTGTATAGAGGAAATCCTGTGGATTTATCAGAAAAAGAGCAACCGCGTAGGCGAGCTTTCTACAAGGATATGGGATGCATGGGCGGATGAAAACGGCACTATAGGTAAGGCTTACGGCTATCAGCTGGGACAGAAGAGTATCTATCCCGATGGTGAATTCGATCAGGTTGACAGAATTCTTCATGACCTTAAACATAACAGAGCAAGCCGCAGAATGATGACCAATATGTATAATCATAAGGATTTGCACGAAATGGGA
>JAZNKU010000270.1:0-5569 GCA_045578685.1 Eubacteriales bacterium | reverse complement strand
TAAGTGAGTCTGCAACGACAGAAGAGCCTGCAGTCTCAACACAGCCGTAGTTATATACCGCTCCGCCGTCATCAAGGTTAAGACCCTTCTCGATACAAGCCTCGGTAAAGGGAGTCTTTACTAACTTGGCATAGTTTATTGCTCTTACCTGCTGACCGAGGTCACATACCTCGCAGAAATGCTTGGTAAAGAACTTGACGTTTGCCTCATATGCGTTCCAGAGATCCTCAAAGGTCTCATAATCTGTTATCTTACCCGTAGGCAGACCCAGACGGACATCGGGATGATAGCGGGAATAGCCGTCGTTTAATGTATATTCCAATATCTTTGCAAGATTTATCACTCCGTCCTCACAGCCGAAGTTCGACTTACCGGGGATCTCGAGCTCCTGACAGCCGAGAAGCGAATAGTTCATAGCGTCCTTGGGCTCAACGCCGTAGTTGTTGATAAACGCGGGGATGATGGTAGAGTCGCTTGCCACGGTGGGGTCGCTCATCCCCTCTGACCACATCTTGACCGCCAGAGCCAGCATACGGGGATCCGACTTTTCGTTGACACGGATCGACATACGGGGATGGGTTGCGTGGTTACGGCGAAGTATCTGGAGCATAAGGAAGGTCAGGTCGTTTGCACCGTCCTCACCTGTCTCGGGTATGATACCGCCCACGGTGATATTATGAACACCGTGCTCGTAGAACTTCATAATAAGACTTGCGGTAACGTCCTCTGCAAAGGCTTTATCTTCCTTTAGTGCTTCTTTAAAGAAGGGATAGAGGTACTGATCGGTTCGTCCCGTACAGTCGTTTGCATCCCAAAGATTATAGAAGAAGGTGAGCTGTGCCGCCTGATAGTAGTTTGTAGGCGCATCAAAAGCAACTGCACGGCAGTTTTCAGCCGCACGGCGGTACTGAGCCTTGAGTTTATCGTCACTTTCATTATCCGCTTTTTTGTCGGCAAAGTCTGCCTGTAGCATGATCCAGTCACGTAACCCCTCAAGGATTATCTTGCAGGCCTCAAGCATTATAAGCTTCTTTTCTTCGGTTTCACCGACCATACGGTCAAGCACACGCTTATGCACACCGCCGATACCCTGTGTCATTAAGATATCGTAGTTAGGCACGGTGTGTCCCTGATATCCGCCAAGCGACCAGAGCTCGCTCCAGGTATACTCATATGCCTTTGGATTATCCTCGGTACCGAAGCGCTTTGACATCTCACCGTCGATCACCGTAACCTCTGCGGGATGAAACTCGGGTCTCATCTCGGTCATAAGAGCGTTAAGCTCATCAAAGCGGTCAGCGTATGCAGGGTGCTTTAAAATATGTCTTTCTCTGACGATACCTATATGAAAGTGCTCGTGGATGGGACGGGTAGGTCTGGGGAAACCGACAAGCACCTCACCGTCATGCATGGTGGGCTCGGTAACAAGCCAGCTTCTGACGATCGCCTTAGCTAACTTGATGGGATAGGGCTCGCCTCTGCACTCTATAAACACATCAAAAAACGGAGTCTTACCGTCGGGCTCGTTGCCTGTTTCGACACCCTCACGGGTTCGGTTATCCTTCTTGCGGGCAAGCATATCGGCATAAACCCTTTCCATATTGGGAGAATATTCAAATCTCTCGTCCGTGCTTCTGTAATCTGTCATATATCCTCCTAACTCACCCTTGTAGGGGTAGATGTATACCGTGCGATAACATCAGCTATTTCCTTTGCTTCTGTCATCTTCATAGAATGAGTCTCGTACTTTATGTCCATACCTAACTTTTCTCTCTTTGCGTTACCGAGAGTATGATAAGGCATGATATTTATCTCTTTAATATTCTTATATTTATTGGCAATATCGGCAATACCGTGATAGTGGGTATCGTCGTCGTTGATGCCGGGGATTATGGGACAGCGAAGAATTATATCCTTACCCATAGAATCAAGCAAGGCTAAATTCTCAAGTATCTGCCTCTGACCTGCACCGGTCATCTCACGGTGCTTTTCCTCTCCTGTTATCTTGTAATCATAGAGGAAAAGATCCACATATTCTGCCGCCGACTTAACGGTATCGCTTGACACCATTCCGCAGGTCTCGACCGCGGTATGTAAGCCCTTTTGCTTTGCTGCTCTCAGTATATCAACGGCAAACTCACCCTGATAGAGAGGCTCTCCGCCCGACAGAGTCAGACCGCCGCCGCTGGTCTTATAATAAGCGGCATCCCGCATAACTACATCAATAATTTCTTCGGTAGACTTTATCTCGCCGTAGCTCTCCATAGCACCTGCAACGCAGACCCGTGAGCACTCAAGACAACCGATACACCTGGTAAAATCAAGGGTATGTATCCCCTCCTCGGTAAGCCTGTGTCCCTTAGGCTCGCAGACCTTGACACAGTCGCCGCAGCCGATACATTTTTCCGGCGAATATTTGACCTGAGGAGCCTTGGACAGACCCTCGGGATTGTGACACCAGAGACAGTTCAAGGGACAGCCCTTGAGAAATACGTTGGTACGAATACCGGGACCGTCGTGTATAGAAAAGCGCTGGATATTAAATACCGTTCCGAGCATACGTTACCTCCCGTAAAATAAAAAATACCATAACACAGTTATGGTATCATTTATTTTTGCTAAAGTCAAGATATATATTGTAACAGTTGAATAAAAGGTGGAAATATATTTAAAATCCCTTACAGCGGACTATGATATAGTCCATAGTTTCAGAATCACGCACGAAGAGAGTGAGGTCATGATCCTGCTCCAAGACATCATTTTCCAAGGATTTTTTCCGTTCTATAACCGATACGGTATAAGAAAATTTTGCGCCCGTCATATCGGTTACCGATACCTCGTTTCCTATATCAAGCCGCTTAAGACAATCGAGCTGCCCCTCGCGGTCATAGCCGCCTATCACGAGAGTAGAATCATAGGTGCTTCCCGAAAAGCGCTGTGGCAAGGAAATAAGAGTTTTCTTATCCCACTCTGCTGCCAATGGCAGTTCCCTGTTAAGGGCGGGTATAGAGATCAGACCGACGATATCCCTGCCGTCGATCTGTAAGGCAGGCATATCCGCCGAGGAATATTCTTCGGGTGTACCCTTGCTCTCGGGAGGCAAAAGTTCCTTAAGCTTGCTTAACATATCAGCCGTATCCAGCTCCGCGCGGTCGGCGGTAAAGTGCAGATACGCCATATATCCAAAGCTGATAAGGATCAGAAGGACACCTAAAATGATTATCAGCTTACCTGCTCTTCGCATCGTCTTTTCTCCTCATGCCGAAGCCGAGAATAACCAGCATCATACCCGAAATACAGAGCATCAACATATAACGCTTCATGGGGAAGGTATCTCCCGTCTGCGGCGGGTCATAGTCAGGTCCGGTGGTATCGCTGCCGGTTCCCGTTACAGCCGTAGTATCCTTTCCCGGTGTTCCGTCATCGGGATTTTCATCATAACCGGTATTGGTAATAATAAAGGTAGCGGCTTTTTCGGTAATCAGAACGAAATAATCCTCGGGAACATTACGCTCCGCAACGCTCCAGACAGAGTCTGAATCAGACTTGAAGCTATAGCTCCAGTTATTTATATGATCAAGGATCACCGTCTCGTGAAGCTCGCCGTCCTTGAGAATATCGACCGTGACCGAAAGAGGACGGCTGTGAAGATCGTCATTTTTCCAGAGCTTAATGATGCTGTAGGTGGTTTCTCCGCCCGTAGGCTCGCTTATACCTGACTTGGGCTTTGCGGTAACGTTCTCACTGACATTGATCATAAAATCATAGAAGATGAAGTGCCTTGAGTCCGCCTCGGCACGCACGCCGCAAACGAGATAAAGTCCCTTTTCGATACCGCTGAATGTTACGGTACCCTCAGCATCGGTCTCTGCCGACATATAGGGCTCGATGGAATCTGCCACGATATAGCTGCGAAGGGTTACCGCAGTATCGCTCCACTCGCTCTGAGAGGTAATACCCTTGACCTGCACGGGATAGCTCTCGAAGGGAGAGAGCTTATTAAGGTCAGCATCCGCAACACGGTAGATTTTTATATCAAGTCCCGAAAACACGGCATTTTCCTTTGAATATGTAAGGACCATAGAGCATTTTTCTGCTCCGTTGGCGGATAACGGTGCAATCAATATAAACATACACAGCATCACAGCCAAAAACAGAAAAGATCGTTTTTTCATATTGTCCTCCTATTCATCCAGATTTCCCTTTTTGATGGGCTTGAACATAACATATATGAGTGCTATAAAAATTATAGGCAGAGCTACAAACGGAGTAACTATAAGGGCATCCACACGGTATGCCTCGTTTGCTACATAGAGGGTACGCTTCTGTGATGCATCGACCTGATGACCGCGCACAAGCAGCCTCTGTGTGTTGATTCCGTATGGGGTACAGGTCAGAAGAGTGCAGTAATCCTTACCCGCCTCTGCAACCAAAAGCCCCGTATCCTGAGGCTCAACGATGCGTATCTGATCAACCTCGTAGGTAAAGGTGCGGTCAAGAACGGTAAAGTAAAAGGTATCTCCGATCTCCAGACGGTCAAGGTGAGTAAAGAGCGTCGCTGTAGGCAGACCTCGGTGTGCCGAAACAACACAATGGGTTCCCTTGCCTCCCACGGGGAGCGCACTTCCCTGCAGATGCCCCGCCGCGACACTGAGCACAGTATCCGAGGTACCGTGATATAGCGGCAGCTCCTGATTTATCTTGGGCACGGTGACATAACCTATCATTCCGGTTCCGCTGACATCAAGGGTTTTCCAATATTTATCTTCTATTTTTTCATACTCATGAAGCGGAAAATCAAGGGCATAAAGTGCTTCGTTATATTTGTTAGCCTCCTCGATCAAAGCCGAAAAATCCTCGGGCTTGTATGAGGAAAGCATCTTTTCGTAGTCCAAAATTGCTTCACTCTGGGTCTTTGAGTTCCAATAGCTGCTTATCGTAGGATACAACAGCACGGATAAGCCTATGAAGAAAGCGACTAAAAGAATAACCGTTGCCGTTTTTCCCTTATTCCATTTTTTCTTTTCTTTTTTCATAGATGTATCCCTGCTGTTCTATCGCAGAGGCGGTATAATACCGCCTCTGCCTCGAACAGAAACAATCAAAAAATCAATGTAGAACTAAAAGCGAACTTGTCGCCGTAGGTTATGCCTGATTAGTCCTGAATCATTGCCATTCTCTTCTTTGTTACGAGAACGACACCTGTACCGAGTACTACAACAGCACCGATAGCGATGAAGAGAACTGTACCCATACCGCCTGTTTCGGGAAGCATGGAACCGGTCTTGTTAACTACATGTACACCGGAGCCGGTGGAGTAGATACCGTTGTTGAATATGGAATCAAGGTTCTTATCAGCAATGGTGAATTCCTTGCGTGCGGTGAGCTTGTTGTAACCTGCGGGAGCTACAGTCTCCTCAAGGTAGTATACACCGTTGTCAAAACCAACTACGGTAACCTTACCGTCAACTACCTTGATGGAAACGCCTTCCTCGTCCTCTCTTGCACGACGGTACATCTGGTTGCCGTCAGCGTCAAGAACGGGAGTTGTGTCATCAGATTCCATAAG
>JAZNKU010000269.1:0-5409 GCA_045578685.1 Eubacteriales bacterium | reverse complement strand
GGAAAGCACAGATCTGTTTCTTTTGCAAGACGGGCGTGTGATTATTTTACGGAGCTTGGTTACGACGTGACCCTGTTCAACAGAGATTGTGAGAAGCCATGAGTTCTTTTTCCCAACAAACCAAAATAACCTTGACAGAACTGCACACTAAATCCTTATGCTGTAAGAAATCATTGTTATACGGAATGATGTTCTACGGTGCCAAATTCGGCATCAGCGATATTACATTCTTTACTGAATGTGAAGAGATCGCGACCTTGATGGAACGTCTTCTGCTTGAGTCATACGGTGGTGTGTGTGATATCGACTATCACAACGGCGGATATCTTCTTACCATAAGTGATTTCGATACTTTAGGTGCCCTTGCACAGGACCGATATAAGTACAAGCAATGTAATAAATGTCAGGCTCATTATATCCGTGGTGTATTTATTGCCTGCGGAAGTGTTAATTCTCCCGAATCATCTTATAGGCTTGAGTTATGCTTCAAGCGCAACGGCGATGAGCTTGTCGAGAGATTGCGGGGTATGAATCTCAATTTCAAAACTACCGTTCGTGGCAAGGTAAATGTAATATATATCAAGGAAAGCGAAAGTATCGAGGACTTCCTTAACTATATCGGTGCTATGAATGCTGCTTTTACCCTTATGAATGAAAAGATCAAAAGGGAAATACGAAATGATGTTAATAGAGCAAATAATTGTGACACCGCTAATATAAAAAAATCTATCGCTGCCACTAAAACGCATGTCGATGCAATACTTAAGCTGCAAGAAGACAATAGAATTCAGCTTCTGCCAAAGCCTTTGCAGGAAACGGCAGGTTTGAGGTTGGCTTTTCCTGACATGTCTCTTGCCGACCTTGCTAACATGCACGAACCTAAGATAACTAAATCGGGATTGAATCACAGATTAAGAAAAATTGTAGAATTTTCAGAAAACGAGGAATAATATATGTCCGGCTTTGTACATTTGCATCTGCACAGTGAATACAGTCTTCTTGACGGCGCTTGCCGAATAAAGGCTATTCCTGCATATGCCCTTGCTATGGGTATGAGTGCGGTTGCTCTTACCGATCACGGTGCTATGTATGGGGCTGTTGAATTTTACAATGCATGCAAGGCGGTAGGGGTCAAGCCTATAATCGGTTGTGAAGTGTATCTTGCACCCGAGAGTATGACAGATCGTACTCCGAGAGAAGGTAATCCGTACTATCATCTCGTTCTTTTGTGTAAGAACCAAGCAGGATATAAGAACCTTATTTATATGGTGTCCAAGAGTTATACCGAGGGTTTTTATCAGAAGCCGCGTATCGATATGGAACTTCTCCGCGAACATTCCGAGGGGCTTGTATGCTTATCCGGCTGTCTTGGCGGAAAAATACCACAGCTGATATTAAAAAACAATATCTCTCAAGCCTTTTCTCATGCTCTTGAAATGAAAGAACTTTTTGGCGAGGATTTTTATATTGAAATACAGGACCACGGGCTTGCCGAAGAAAAGCAGGTATTACCTGTTTTAGTAGACATCTCGAAGAAATATGCTATTCCTTTGGTCGCGACAAACGATGTCCACTATATGAAAAAGAAGGATGCGGAGCTTCAGAATGTCCTTGTGTGCATGCAGACGAATAATGTCGTATCGGACAGTAATCCGCTCGGCTTTGAATCTGACGAATATTATTTCAAAGATCAATTCAAGATGCGTCAGACCTTTGCAGAATATCCTGAAGCTATAGAAAACACCTCTTTGATTGCGGAGAAGTGTGATTTTGAATTTGATTTTTCAAAATATATCTATCCTAAGATATCATTTGATGAAAAGCTGACGGCAGAGCAATATCTAAAAAAGCTCACTCTTGACGGATTTGAGGATAAGGTATCACGTGGTATGATTAAATTCGACCGCATAGGCCGTGATGCATATATGGATCGTATCAAATATGAGCTAAATGTTATCTGCTCTATGGGATATGCTGAATATTTTCTGATAGTTGCGGATTTTGTCAATTATGCAAGAAATAACGATATACCAACCTCCCCGGGACGGGGCTCCGGTGCCGGAAGTCTTGTCGCTTACCTTATAAATATCACCGAAGTTGATTCACTTGATTACGGACTTTTGTTTGATGCATTTCTAAATCCGGAAAGGGTGAGTATGCCTGATTTTGATATTGATTTTTCCGATACAAAAAGGCCGGATGTTATTAATTATGTGAAAAATAAATATGGTTATGACCGTGTGTGTCAGATAATAACATTCGGTACACTTGCACCGAGAGCCGCCGTTAGAAGTGTGGGCAGAGCACTTGGAATGTCTTATGCCGATGTTGACGAAATAGCTAAGAAGATTCCCCGTGAAAAGAAGGTAACCATTGATGATGTAATGCAGTTACCCGAAATTAAAAAACTTATGGACAGTAACGAAGCGGTGCGAAAACTTCTTAATTTTTCACGGCAGGTTGAGGGGATGCCTAAAAATATTTCGACTCATGCCGCCGGAGTCGTTATCTGTGATAAGCCGATATATGAGTATGTTCCTCTTGCGGTCAGCGGTGATGATGTGCTCACACAGTACAATATGAACGACATTGCATCCCTCGGCTTACTCAAGTTTGATTTTTTAGGTATTCGTTATCTTACGGTTATTGATGATACCGTAAAGATGATTCAGACAAAGGACAAGTCCTTCGATCTCTCCAAGATCCCACTTGACGACAAAAAGACTTACGAGCTTTTAGCCGCAGGTAAGACTGATGGTGTATTTCAACTTGAGTCTGCCGGAATGAAGCAAATGCTCGGCAGATACAGACCGTCCACCATCCGACACATAATGAGTGCCATAGCACTTTACAGACCGGGACCGGCTAAGTTTATCGATAAATATATCGAAAATTTCACCGACCCTTCCAAGATAAAATATACCCTTCCTGCCTTGGCTCCTATTCTTGATAAAACATACGGGTGTATAGTTTATCAGGAACAAGTAATGGAGATATTCAGAGCCATAGCTGGTTACACCTACGGCAAGGCAGATATCGTCCGCCGCGCTATATCAAAGAAAAAGGCGGATGTTATTGCTGCAGAGCGAGAGAATTTTATAAACGGTGCGGTTGAGCTTGGCGCTGACCGTAAAGATGCGGAAGAGCTTTTTGAGGACATGAAAGGCTTTTCAGATTACGGCTTTAAAAAAGCTCATGCCGCAGGTTATGCCTTCGTATCATACAGAACAGCATATCTAAAAGCTAATTATCCTGCATATTATATGGCTTCGCTTTTAACCTCTGTGCTTGGAGATATTGGTAAAACCGCGCTCTATGTCAACGACTCAAAGAAGCTTGGTATTAAGCTGTTACCACCCGATATCAATTCGAGCGGATTGAATTTCACGGTAAGTGATGACGGAAATATCCGATACGGAATGCTTGCCCTCAGAAATGTGGGTATCGGCTTTGTTAATGAACTAATTGCCGAAAGAACGAACAAGCCCTTTAGATCATTTACTGATTTTGTCGAGAGAATGATCGATAAGGATATGAATAAACGTCAGGTAGAATCACTTATCAAAAGTGGCGCCTTTGATTCCTTTGGAATATATCGTAGTTCGTTGTTGGCTGTATATGAAAAGATAATTGATTTATGTGCAGAGAAACAGCGCAGCCTTATGACCGGTCAGATGGATCTTTTCGGAAACACGGATAGAGAAGATACCGTAGAATATCCCAAGGTTCCTGAATTTACTCTTAAGGAAAAACTGTCACTTGAAAGGGAAGTATCGGGACTTTGTTTCTCGGGTCATCTCATTGATCAATACAAGGATAAGGTTTCTCAGATCAACCGTACCGAAATGATGAGAATAATGACCGACTCTGCTGATGAAGAAATTCTAACTGTATGTGGAGTTGTAAGCAGTGTAACAAGAAAATCGACCCGAAGCGGTAAGGATATGGCGTTTATAACCCTTGAGGATGAAACGGCAGAACTTGAAGTGATAATTTTCCCGGATATGTTTGCTGCCAAGAGGGAACTGTTTACGGTAGATGCACCTTTGGTCATCAAGGGTCGGGTCTCTCAAAAAGAGGATGAATATCCGAAGATCGTTGCAGAAAACGCGGAGCATATTACGGAATATACAGAACTCTCCGCTCCTGCCGAAAAAACTGTCGTAAAACCCAAAGAGACTACTCTGTATTTAAGGGTTGACTCGGTAGACTCCTCTTTGTTTAAGCGTACAGTTGCCATAGTTGATATTTTTGATGGTGCATGCAAAGTTGTGTTTTACGACAAGAGCAAAGCGAAGTATATCAAAATGGCTGACAGAGGTGTTTCTGCTACTGATTTTGTTATTCGTGAGCTTGTTGAGATATTAGGTAGCGAAAATGTTGTATTACGGTAGGGAATTTATGTTGAATTCATATCCCGTTCACAATATTGGGTTATCATATAATTTAAGAAATACGCCATTAAAGAAAGAGGTGATCGGAATTAATGGCTAAGAATCCTAAACAAAAAACAGATTGGGGCAACGAAGTCAAGCATTCCGGCGGAATCGTTCTTCGTGTTATCGGTAAGATATTTACTTTTCTGTTAAATTCAATAATGACGCTGTTGTTAATTGCACTGATTACAGGCACCATAGTTGGTGTTGCTTTCGGTGTATATGTCAGCAATTATATTGAAGTTGATGTTTCTGAGATTAAGATGCTTTCTACAAATCAGGATATGACAACTCGTTTGTACTATATGGACTATTCAGACCGTACAAACCGTATAGGTACCCCTGTTGAAATAGAAAACCAGCAGCTTTTCTCCAGCGAAAACAGAACATGGGTGTCATACAATAATATACCCACCTATCTTATTGAAGCCTTTGTTTCAATAGAAGACGAACGTTTCTGGACACATAGCGGTGTTGACTGGAAACGTACGGGAGGAGCGACCTTCTATTTTGCTATCGGTAAGTCAAGCTATGGCGGTTCTACGATAACTCAGCAGCTTATCAAGAATGTTACCGGTGATGATGATGTTACAATCCAGCGTAAGGTGAAGGAGATCATGTCTGCTCTTGAGCTTGAAAAGACAATGACCAAGTCCGAGATCCTTGAATTGTACCTCAATACTATTTATCTTTCTGAACACTGTTACGGTATTCAGGCAGCTGCAAATGCGTATTTTGACAAGGATGTATCAGAACTCACCCTTACCGAATGTGCTGCTCTTGCTGCTATCCCGAAATACCCTTATAAGTACGATCCTTATGTAAATCCCGATAACAATAAGGAAAGACGTAACGATGTACTCTGGAAGATGCATCAGCTTGAAAAAATCACAGACGATGAGTATGAAACTGCAATCAATACCGAGCTTGTGATAAGCGAAAATGTGCGTAACTCATCAACAAGTGCTACTAC
>JAZNKU010000268.1:0-3241 GCA_045578685.1 Eubacteriales bacterium | reverse complement strand
TGAGCGGTAAGGGCTGTCCAATCCTGGCTGTGCTGAGCACCGTACTTGGAACCAACGGATACACGGATAACGATAGGCATCTTGAGGATACCAGCAGACATAGACTGCCACTTAGCAACATGGTTGAAGATCTCGTCACCTGCACAACCGATAAAGTCAGCGTACATAAGCTCAACGATAACACGACCGCCGCTCATTGCGTAACCAACTGCGGAACCAACGATAGCCGCCTCGGAAATGGGGGAGTTGAAGAATCTGTGATAAGGAATAACCTCGGTAAGACCTCTGTAAACTGCGTACGCGCCGCCCCAGTCACGGTTGTCTTCACCGTATGCGATAAGGGTGGGGTCTTCATAGAACTTGTCTACGATAGCTTCAAAGAGACCGTCACGAACCTGGTAAACCTTAGCCTTAGCTACGGGCTTGCCGTTAGCGTCGAAGTGAGTACGAACCTTGTTCTTGATAGCCTTAACTCTGGGGCTCTCTTCCTTGGGAGCCAGCACTTCGGGCTCTCTTGTCTCGTCCATAGACTTAACGTGCTGGTTGGAGAACATGATGTTTGCGATAGCATCGGGATCCTTGTTCATATCCATTCTGGGGGATACTTCGTCGTTGATAGCGAGCTTGCAAACCTCGGTCATACGGCCGATGATAACCTCGTCGATAGCAGCGAACTCTTCTTCGGTCGCGAGCTTGCCCTTGATGAGCTTAGCCTTGTATGCTGCGATAGGATCTGCTGCCTTCCAAGCGTCGATCTCTTCCTGAGTTCTGTAGGTGGAGGAGTCGGAGGGGGAGTGACCGGTGGTACGGTAGGTTACAACGTCGAGAAGCGCAGGACCGTCACCGTTAACAAGAAGCTCCTTCTTTCTGGTAACTGCGTCGATAACTGCGAGAGGATCGTAACCGTTAACACGCTCTGCGTGCATCTGCTGGGGGTTAACACCTGCACCGATACGAGCAACCATATCGTAACCCATGGTCTCACCGCGGGTCTGACCGCCCATACCGTAGAAGTTGTTGAATACGTTGAAGAGGATGGGAAGACCGCCGTCACCGTTAACGCCGTCCTTGCCCCAAAGCTGCTTGATCTGGTCCATAGAAGCCATATTGAGAGCCTCAAGAACAGGACCTCTACCGCAAGCACCGTCACCGAAGTTAGCTACTACGATACCCTTCTTCTTGTTAGCTCTCTTATAAAGAGCAGCACCGAGGGCAACGGGAGCAGCACCACCAACGATAGCGTTGTTAGGCATGATACCGAAAGGAATGAAGAATGCGTGCATGGAACCGCCAAGACCCTTATTGAAACCTGTGGTTCTTGCAAATACCTCTGCAAGTGCACCGTAGAGAAGGAAGTCGATTGCAAGTTCCTTGATGCTCTCGTGAGCAGCCATCTTGCTCTCAACAACGCTGAGAACGGAACCGCCGAGGAACTCCTTCATAATGTCGTAAAGCTCTTCATCGTCGAGCTTGTGGATAGAGGAAAGACCCTTTGCGAGGATCTCGCCGTGAGAACGGTGAGAACCGAAGGTAAGGTCGTTGATGTCAAGTGCGTAAGCCTCACCAACTGCGGAAGCCTCCTGACCGAGAGAAAGGTGAGCAGGACCGGGGTTGTTGTACTCAACGCCGTTGTAAGCAGACTTGGTCTTGATCTCGTTAAGCATAGTCTCGAATTCACGGATAATTCTCATATCACGGTAAATTCTCATCATATCGTCCTTGGTATAAAGCTTCTTTTCCTGTGCGAAAGTCTTCTTATACTGGTTTACGGGAATGTCCTGGAATGTAATAAAACCGGGCTCAAAGACTTTACCGGGATCTACATATTGACTCTTAGGCATAGTTATATCTCCTTAAATAATAAATTTCATTTATTAAATGCACAATGCAAAATGCCTTTTGCAAATGCAAAATTCAAAATGCAAAATGCAAAATTATGGATGCTTTTGCTTTGCAAAAGCCCCAATTTATTGTAACATAACCCTCGTGCAGTGTTGTTCGCACAAACTTCACGCGATTAATGGGTGCAGGGACTGGTCCCTGCTTAGATTTGGAAGAGACCCTCGCGGATTACTTCACAAACAGAGGGATGAGGGAATACCATCTTCTGGACGTTCTCTACTCTCATCTGCTTTTCAACCATCATAGCCGCACCGTAGATGATCTCGGATGCGTAGTTACCGATCATATGAACACCGAGAATGTTTCTGTGCTCATTGCCTATGATGATCTTAACGATACCGTCGCCGCCCTCGTTTTCAGCGATGTAACGTCCGCTGTACTTAAGAGTGAAGCTCTGGCACTTAGCATCAAGACCCTTAGCCTTGATACTCTCCTCTGTCTCACCTACACTTGCAACCTCGGGGTTGGTGTAGATAACTGCGGGGATGGAATCATAGTGGATAAAATCCTTCTTGCCGAGCATATTGTTTACGGCAACCTCACCTTCACGGTAAGCGGTGTGAGCAAGCATAGACTTACCGTTTACGTCACCTGCCGCCCATACGCCTGCAACGTTTGTTCTCATCTGATCGTCGGTAACGATAGCACCGCGCTCGGTGATAACGCCGATGTTCTCAAGGCCGATACCCTGAGTCATAGCACGACGTCCGATAGAAACGAGTACACAGTCAGCGGGTACGGTAAATTCCTTACCGTCCTTTTCGTAGGTAACGCTGTCAGTACCTACAGACTTAACTGCACAGCCGAGGAGGAACTCAACGCCCTTCTTCTTGTAGTTCTTCTGAAGGATGTTAGAGATCTCACGGTCGGTAGGACCTGCGATATGGTCGAGCATCTCGATAACGGTAACCTTGGAACCTACGGAATTAAAGTAGGAAGCCATCTCAAGACCGATAACACCGCCGCCGATAACAACGAACTTTTCGGGAACCTTGGTCATATCAAGGATCTCACGGTTGGTAACTGCAAAGCCGGAAGCAACAGCTTCTCTAAGACCGGGAATGGGAGGAACAGCTGCGGTAGAACCGGTACAGATAAGGAGCTTAGCACCCTTGTATTCCTTACCGTCTGCCTTAACGGTGAAGCCCTCTGCATCACGGCCCATGATCTCACCGTAAGCGTTAACAACCTCAACGCCTGCCTGCTTAAGAGTATTCTGGATGCCGCCAACCAGCATCTTTACTACTCTGCCCTTTCTTTCAACCACCTTTGCGTGGTCGATGGAAGCACCTGCAAAGCTAACGCCGTACTCTTCACCGTGCTTGGAGTAGTCGAAGAT
>JAZNKU010000267.1:0-3934 GCA_045578685.1 Eubacteriales bacterium | reverse complement strand
ATATCGCAAATCCCGCAAGGGATTTATATCGCTGCAAAGTGTCCTTAAGGACACTTTGCTTAAAATCCTCCAAGCGCTCCTGCCAAAAACTGTGCAAACATGTTCGCATCAACACCGTTTATTGAACCGTCGCCGTTAACGTCAGCGGCAAGCTGCTCGGCATCGGTAGGCATTGATGAGCCTGAAATGATCTGCTTGAGCTGGTTTGAATCCTTGCCGTTGATAGCGCCGTCTGCATTGATATCACCGAGAGTATAGAAGGATTCATCCTCCTCACCGCAAAGAGTACATTTTCCGCTCTCATAGCTGTGACCCTTGGCGGGAAGAACTGTCGCCTCTGTATACGTACATCTTGTGCAGGCAAGACCCTGATAGCCGTCGTCTGTACAGGTGGGCTCGACCTTGGATTCTTCAAGCTTATGACCTCTGGGGCCTGTTTCGTAAAGAACCGTATAGTACTCGCAGTTCTTACAGGAATCTCTCATTTCTCCTGCCTCTGTGCAGGTGGAGGTAAGCTCGTTAAAGAGGTTATGTGCCTGTGTATCCACGATATCACCGCAGACCTTGCAGGTGATATTATGAACTGCCGCAGACTTAGAGGAATACTCATAGTACTTGGGGTCGTTATGGAATGCAGTTGTATTCTGATACTGCTCAAAGCCGCAGATTGAGCACTTCATAAGAGCGCGGCCGTTATTTGTGCAGTCTGCAACTGTTCCGGAAACGAACTCGAAGCAATCGCCAACAGAGTGGTGAGCGGGGATGACGCGGCTCTCTGTAGCGCCGCACTTCTTACAGGTATGCTGTGTATAGCCAACCTTAAGACAGGTAGCATCAACAGTCACCACACCGCTGTCATAATCGTGGTCGCACTTGCCCGCAAGGGTTGCCGCCTCGAGAGTGTTACCCATATCACGGCGAACGGACGCCATAATATCGTATTCATCCATACCGTCGTCCCAGCCTGCGGTTGAGAACTTAGGAAGAGAGAGGTAATTTACAACGTTATTGGAAACTCTCTTAACGATAGCCTTTGCCGCGTCGTTTCCGAGAAGCTCCTCGATCATTGTGAGCATCTGATATTCCTCAACGCCGTCACGCATGATCTCAACACGGGTAGAGCCTACAACTCCCGTAGGATCCCAGATAGAGCCCTGGAATGCGCCGTAGAAGAGAACGCCGTTTCCGTACATCTGCTTGCCTGTTGCGCCGAAGGGGTAGGGATTGGTCTTCCAGCCGATAGCGGTATCCTCGTCAGTTCCGAGAGCACCTGTTACGGTACTGTCCATAAAGTTACCGTTCTGCTTGTCCATTTCCTTCCAGTTGTTAACGGCATAGTAAAGATATCCCGTTACGTCCTCCTGATAGAGCTGCCAGAAGAGGATCTTTGTCTGAAGACCTGTGTTTTCGATGAGGTGGTTTGCATAGGTATATCCCTTGTTTGCACCTGCGGAATATGCCCAAAGCTCTATATCGTGATCTCTGTCGCCGTTATTTGCAATTGCCATCTGAGAGAGAACTCTGTCGGAAAACTCACCGTAGATCTGCTCCCAGTTATAGTATCCCATTGTAATACCAACGGTTCCGGAATAGGGACCGCTGTTCGTTCTGATTATGCTCTCTTCAAGTCCCTGATAGTTTGTGTTTGCGATCTCAGCCATGGGAGTGAAGCCGTACATTCTGGGACACCAGGCTGTGCAAAGCTCGTAGTCGATGATCTCCTGCTCTGCATCTCTCAGCTCCGAAAGGGGATAATTCCAAAGGGACTTTGTGTAATAGCCGCCGTAAGGATATGCGTGATTTTCGCCGTGAGCCATTGCGATAACTGCGTTGTCCTCGCCCCACTCGTTAATAATGGTATTTTTCGCAAGATGGGCAGAGTCCACGGTATCACGGGTACCGCCGGTAGCCGCAACAAGCTCACCGGGAAGGGGCTCGTCTACCTTGTAGAAATAAAGCTTATCCTTTATATCCTCCCACACGTCGCTTGTGGAAAGGCGGTTGTATATGTCCTTATAATGGTTGAAGTTGTTGCTGTCCGAATATCTCGATCCCACCTTCTCTGTCTCCGTATACGCGGAAACACGGACTGCGCTTACACGGGGATTCGAAAGATAGGGGTTATCCTCAGTGAGCTTTCCGGGAATATCCGCCGCCATAAGACGGTTATCGAGAAGATAATCGTAGAACTTCTCATAGCTGCCGCCGTATGAGCTGTCATTTGACATGATAAAGGAGCTCTTGAGAGCAGTTTCTTCAGAAATGGTGAAATCCCAGACGTATGCAAAAACGGTTGCAGTCTTGATGATCTCGCCCTTGGAGTTCTTGATATCAAGCTGCGCAGAATACCAGCCCGCAGGGGTATTCTCCTCAGTCCTCAGCTTTATGTAGAATGCCTGACTCTTTCCGCCGTTGAGCTGGAAGGGAGCAACGTACTTCAAGGGAGTTACGGGATCGGGGATCTCGCCCTCGCGAATGATCTCGTCCTCAGGTCCCTCAGCTCCGTAGATGTTACCGAGATTAAGGTTAGTTGCAGTAACGTACATCTGATAAAGTATCTCAGAAGAAATCTCATCACCGTTATCGTTCTTAAAAGAAGTAACGGTAGCATTAAGTCCGGATACGGTCTTATCGGAATAAAGAACGAACTGAGCGTTCTCGATCTCGTTCTTCGCCATATAAACGGAATAGGTATCCATTCCGGATGATACGGTATCGCAGGTCATTACCTTTTTGAATGAGTGCTCAAACCAAAGATCGATGCTTGCATCCTCCTTGGGAGCGGTTTGCTTAACGTATGTATCTGCAGGGTCATCGCTGACAGCACTTGCTGTAAACACGCCGATCATAAGCGTTCCGATCAGCGCAATGGTTATTACTGCCAAAAACAGATTTTTTAGTGACTTTTTCACAAAAGCACCTCCCGTATATTTATTACTGTATTAATTTTACCAAATAAGCATTGCTTTGTCAATCAGAACTATATTTTATAGATAATTGATTTTGACATAAAAGCCTGCTGAATAAATACCAGGATTTGGTTTGTTAAATATTCCAACTTGGGGTTGTGGGGTCGTTTAGAAATGCCAAACACCGCGCCTCCACTTCTCACGCTTAAAACAAACGTAAAATACGCATTCCTTTGTGTTGCGTGTGAAGGGGAGGGGGACCGCCGCGAAGTATTAACTTCAATAATTGATTTCTTTGTCGGGGCGGTGGAAGGGTTGAAACTGTACTAAAAATCAAGATATCGTGCAGATAGGGCACCCCTTCCGTCATCGGTGCCTAAGTGAATTATAACTATTCAATAATCCTGCACCGATGCCACCTCCCCCTCACAGCCGCGAATATAAGAATAATCAAAATCATGCTTTCACTATTCCGCGTCCGAGAGGTGGAGGCATTCGTTTGTGCTGCTTCTTTGTCAAGTTTATTCTATCCACTCGTCAAACCCTAATTTTGCAAACTGACGAACCGATTTAATTATAACACCGTTACCAATAGTATGATTTTTACATAAATTTATTTCCCCTCGGAAATCTGCCGATGCAGCTCTGAAAGTGCATCGGAAAGAGACCCGCACTCATCTATAAGACCGCAGCGCACGGCCTCGTTTCCGTCAATAAGGCTACCCGTGTCCGTTGCTATCTGATCCGTTCTCGTAAGCATTCTGCGGAACGTCTCCTCACTGACTGAAGAATGGTCCGTAATAAAGCGGATTATCCTGTCCTGCATCCGCTCAAAATAGTAATAGGTCTGAGGGACGCCGATAACGAGACCGCTGACACGGACGGGGTGTATGGTCATTGTTGCCGAGGGAACGATAAACGACTTTTTCGTGCTGACATCTAAGGGAACTCCGATGGAATGTCCTCCGCCGAGGACCAAAGAGACAGTCGGTTTTTTCATTCCCGCCACCATCTCGGCAATGGCA
>JAZNKU010000266.1:0-2602 GCA_045578685.1 Eubacteriales bacterium | reverse complement strand
TTACGAAAACAGATTTCTAATGCAAAATTCAAAATGCAGAATGCAGAATTATGGAGAATTTTCTCCCACAAGGTCGAAAATCTTCATTAGAATATTTTTTTGTTATTTGTACTTTACAGTCATGCATTAAATGATAAGTTTCAACAGACTCTTATATAATTTAAAGTAATTTTTGACACCGCTGTGTCAAAAATCTCATCAATTTTGAATTTTGCATTTTGCATTCTAAAAGGATATCATTATGATAATTATACAAAACAAAAGCACCGACCCCTATTTTAACCTTGCTGCAGAGCAGTATCTTATCGACAACTGCGACGAGGACATTTTTATGCTTTGGCGTAACGACAGAACCGTCGTTATAGGCAACAACCAAAACGCTTACGCCGAGGTAGACCGCGAGTATGCCGATACCCACGGTATATCCGTGTCCCGCCGTCTCACAGGCGGAGGTGCCGTCTTTCACGATCTCGGCAACGTCAACTTTTCCTTTATCATCCCCTCGGACTCAAAGGGAATAGACTTCAAAAAATATACAGCTCCCATTATAGAAAGCCTTAAGAAGATGGGCCTGCCTGCCGAGCTTTCGGGCAGAAACGATATTCTTGTGGACGGCAGGAAGGTTTCAGGCAACGCTCAGTGTGTACGAAACGGTAAGGTGCTGCACCACGGAACGCTGCTTTACAGTGCAGATCTCTCCAAGGTTGCCGGGGTGCTGAGGGTTGATCCTGCAAAACTCCGCAGCAAGGGCATCAAGAGCGTGCATAGCCGCGTCGCCAATATTAAAGATCTCATGGATACCGACATGGATGTTGCCTCATTTATGGAGGCGATAGAGGCTGACTTTGAGGGGGAGAGAAGAGGTTTTACCGATACCGAGCTTCGTGAGATACAAAATCTCCGTGACGAAAAGTTTGCCACCTGGGACTGGATATGGGGCAGAAGTAAGGAATATACACTTGTTACAAAAGAACGCTTCACCTACGGAAGTGTAGAAGCGAATATAAATACCGACCACGGTATAATAAAGGAAGTCAAGCTTACAGGTGACTTTTTCGGTGTGGGAGATATAAAGGAGCTTACCGACAGCCTTAAGGGAGTTCGCTACGATTACGCCGAAGTGCTGGCACATATATCAAAATATGATATACAGCGATATGTTTTCGGGGGTAATGCCGAAGATATTTCGAAATTAGTATTCAAAAACTCTTTACTTTAGGGCTTTAATGTGTTAAAATATTAAACAGTAATATTTTAGCGAGGTTAATATGATCGACAGAATCAGAGACGAAAACATAGATTTTCTTTTTGAGTGTATCCTTAAGCTTGAGAGCGTTGAGGAGTGCTATGCATTTTTCGGTGATCTTTGTACCGTAGCGGAGCTCAAGGAGATGAGCAAGCGTATGAAGGCGGCAAGAATGTTAAAAGCAAATGTGGTCTATTCCGCTATAGTCAAGGAGACAGGACTTTCCAGTGCCACCATCAGCCGTGTCAACCGTTCTCTCAAATACGGCAATGACGGCTACGAAATTGTCTTTAACAGGTTGGAACAGAAGGATGAATGAACAGTATTCGGTAATATCAAGGTATTATGAGCTTCTCAATTCTGAGGTGGACTACGAGGCTTTTGCCGACTTTTTGACCGGAATAATAAGAGATAAGGGAATAGCAAAGCCCGAGCTCGCTCTCGACCTTGCCTGCGGTACCGGTAAGATAACCAGACTGCTGGCAGACCGCGGCTTTGATATGACGGGTGTGGATCTTTCTGCCGATATGCTTATGGTAGCAAGGCAGGAGGAGTTAAAGGATCCCAAGGGTATACTATATCTCTGTCAGGATATGCGGGAGTTTGAGCTGTACGGTACGGTGGACGCCTGTGTGTGCTGTCTTGACAGTATTAATTATCTTCTAAAGACATCAGATGTAGAGAAGTGCTTTTCACTTGTGCATAACTATCTCGTGCCGGACGGAATATTCATTTTTGATGTAAATACTCCTTACCGATTCGAAAACGGCTACGCCCGTCATGACTATGTCCTCGAGGAAGAGGGTGTGCTTCTGGCGTGGCAGAATTATTATAACGAAAAGAATAAGACCTGTGACTTTGTGTTGAGCCTTTTTTGCGAAAACGAGGACGGCAGCTACGAAAGATACGACGAGGAGCAGAGAGAAAAGAGCTATTCCATGAGCACTCTTAAAAGGCTTTTGAGCAAGACGGGATTTGAGGTCCTTGATATCTACGGGAACTATGATTTTTCGGGCATTTGTGACAACTCGGAGAAGTGGTTTTTTGTGTGCAAATGTATAAAATAACAATAATAAAAAAAGATTGAAAAAAACCAAAAAAGGACTTGACAAACAGATACCAATCTGTTATAATAACATCCGTCGCCGGTACTGCGGTACAGACGACAAAGGAAATGTGGGAGCATAGCTCAGCTGGGAGAGCATCTGCCTTACAAGCAGAGGGTCATAGGTTCGAGCCCTATTGTTCCCACCAAAATTCCCTTGACTTCGGTTGAGGGGTGAGGGATGGAATACCGTCCTTCGCTATGGCCTGGTAGCTCAGTTGGTTAGAGCGCTAGCCTGTCACGCTAGAGGT
>JAZNKU010000265.1:0-4819 GCA_045578685.1 Eubacteriales bacterium | reverse complement strand
TCATATTGATAATATTTTTAGGAGGGATCACGGTACCTTTGCCAAAGCTCTGATCAAACTTCTTGTCAAATTCGGCAACCTTTTCCTCTGCAACGCCGCAATCCGAGAGGACGCTCTTGACGGTATGCTTGGAAATACGCAGGGGTTCTTTTTCTCTTGCCGCTTTATGCTCCTCCACCATGGTGGTGATCTTATCGTGAACGGCGGTGACTATCTCTATGTCACATTCCTCTGCCACGGCATCACCGAGAATAGTCTCAAAGGTCTCCTTCTGCACGCCTGCAGGCATAGGAGGCTCGCTTTTGAATACGCTGTCGATAAATTCATCCTGAGAGACAGAGGTGTCCTTGGTATAGAGCAGAGCTCCGTAAATATTAGCAGCTCTGTCATCAAAGGCAGGGAAGATGAAACCGAGCTCGGGGGAGGATATGATCGAGCTTGCTCCTACAGAATGAAATTCATTTCCGTAATAGCTGAGAGCAGGCTTAGTCAGCTTGATGGGGCATACCGAGCAGAGGATATAGGAAAATACCGTACCCGAATCCTCATCCTTTTTGCCGTCGCTTCGGTAGTTGAATACATCATACTTATCCGAGGCAAGCAGAATCAGATAACCGCCCTCAACATGTACGCTGTCGATTATTTTTTTGTAAAGTGAATCTACCGCTTCATCATTTGTAAGCTCGCTTGAACGAAGCTCGGACAGCAGCTTGTGTTCCTCTCCCTCCAGTACCTGCTGCGTGGTAAACTCAATATCTATAAGATTCTTCCCGTAGGTACCGGAAAGGGTCTTTTTTATTATGGCAAGAAGCTCCTCGCCCTCTCTTTCGCTGCACATACCGAGAGTTCCGTTGAAGGTGGAGAGTATCTCTCGGTTTTCTGCAACCAGACATCCGCGTATGCGCTGTATCCCCGTTTTTTCGGGTGCTATAGTTCGGCGAAGCTCGCCTATTTCTCTTTCGTTCATGGTGTACCTCCGATCGTGGATAAATATATTTTAACAGTTTTACGATGATTTTACAATACCTTTATGAATTTTGGGTCTTTGACACGGTAAGTATCTCCGATGTGAAGGGGCGTTTCTTTATATTTTGTTCTCTTTATGTTATCTTGGAATAAAAAAGGAGGCAGATATGAAAAGAAATACAAAAAATTTATACCTCGGTAGTGTGCTTGTGGTTTTGTTTGTTATCTGGACTGTTTTGGTTATATGTGTTGATGTACGGAATGTCGGAGTTAACGGCACAAGGGTAGGATTTGCTACCCTCAATACCGCAGTACACAAGTTGACAGGGACAAATATGCTGTTGTATAATATTACCGACTGGGCGGGGCTGGTGCCGTTGTTTATATGCTTTGTTTTTGCAGGGGTAGGACTCTGTCAGCTAATCAAGAGAAGAAGCCTTTTTAAGGTGGATGTTGATATTATACTTTTGGGAGTATACTATATCATAGTTATTGCCGCTTATCTTATCTTTGAGATGATACCCATAAACTACCGCCCCATACTCATAAACGGTTATATGGAGGTATCTTATCCTTCATCCACTACTTTACTTGTCTTGGGGGTTATGCCAACCCTTAATTTTCAGGCGAGAAGAATTGATAACAAATATATAAGAACTGTTATCGAAATTTTATCCGTAATCTTTTCTGCGTTTATGGTTGCGGGAAGACTCATCTCGGGTGTACATTGGTTAAGCGATATTGTAGGCTCGGTGCTGATAAGCCTTGGGCTGTTTTATATCTATAAAGGAGTAGTTCTGTCAATATGGAATTCAAGGAAAAACTGCAGGAATTAAGAAAAAGCCGCGGACTTACCCAGGAGGAGCTTGCCGAAGCACTGTATGTATCCAGAACTGCGGTGTCAAAGTGGGAGTCCGGCAGAGGGTATCCCAGTATTGATTCCTTAAAAGAAATTTCAAGCTATTTCGGCGTGACCGTAGACGAGCTTTTATCTGCCGAAAGGATACTTACCATCGCCGAAAAGGAAAATAAATCTAACATAAGGGGTGTATGTGATCTTCTGTTCGGAACAGTTGATATTTTCAGCCTTGTTCTGATGTTTCTGCCTATATATCCTAACATGATAGACGGACATATTTATTCGGTAAATCTTCTTTTATACACCGATGCATCTGCTTGGATAAGATCGGTCTGTTGGATCATATTTTCTTTGATGATAACAATGGGTATCATCAAGATTATTTTGACAAAGGTCAAGCCGGAAAAGAGCAATAAGATCATTACTGTTATCTCTATGGCTTTAAGCTGTATTGCGGTACTGTTTTTTGCATTAACAAGAGAGGCATATGCCGTAGCTCTTGTGTTTATGATGCTGATAATAAAGAGCCTTTTACTTTACAGACAAACAAAATAAAAATGAGCCGAAGATCGGCTCATTTCAGACTGTCGAAAAAGTCTGAGATGCTCTTCAAAGGGGAGCATCTTTCTTTATTTGCAAAATTTTCTGCTTGAAAAATATTGAAATAAATTATCTGATATGATATAATGTATAATGTATATTTATATGCGGAGGATCCAAAATTGAAGGATAATATGATGAAGGACAATGAGCTCCTTGTGGAGGAAGCTTCTGTTGCTCCCGAGGAAGAGGAATTAGTGTTCCGTACTCCCAAGAAAATAATTAAGAAAAAGAGACTGCTTACGGTTTTGTTTATCATACTGGGACTTATTGTGGCAGGTGCGCTCTGCTTCGGAGCGTATATGCTTTTCGGTCCCGAAAAGGGATATGACGACAGCGCTGCGTTCTATTTCTCCAGCGACCTCTTAAGCGAGGAGGGCGGAGAATATGTGGTATATGATACAATAGATTTTAATGTTTACAACTATGCTGACTCCCTTCGTGTGTCCAAGGAGCCCGTTGAGGATTTCAGCGTGACCGTCAAGGCAGACGGCAAGGACATTACCGCAAGGTCTGATATCTCCATGGGCGAGAGAGCTATGGCTCCTGATGTCAGAAGCGGTTGTGCGGTATCTGTATCAGTACCCGAAAAGTACAGAGATAAGGTTATTGATGTTATCGTTAAGTCCTCTCCCGTGGAAAAGGAGCTCAAAGGCAGCTTTAAGCTTGAGCCCGCATGGGGATACGAGATCAGGGATGAAAAGGGCAACGTCTGTGCAGAGCTTGTTGTCTTTGCAAACAAGGACATATCTCTTGAGCTCAGTTGGGACGGCGAAAAGCTTATTCCCGACAGCACAGATTCTTATATCAGAACAGCCGAGGACGGCGAAAACAAGTGCAATATTCAGCTTTCGGGCGGTATGAGCATTACCATACCCATGTTCAAGGCCGATCCCTCAAAGACATATGATTCTGACAGCAAGGCTGTAGTACTTGACACCGTTAAACATTCGGTTACAGAAGAAGCTCCCGAGACCGCAGAGGTCTCTGAGGAAACAGAGGAGGTAAGTGCATGATGAAAAGAATATTATCGTTTGTACTCTGTATTTCCACACTTATGGGATGCTTTGGCTTCGGGGTTTTTGCAGACGGGGTCGAGGCTGTTATCGGCAGTACCGAATATGCAACCCTCGAGGAGGCTGTAGCGGCTGCCCGTAACGGTGATGTTATTATACTTAAGGACAATGTAACGGTAGAAGCACCTGTAAATATTACAAAGACCGTTACTATCCGCTCCGACGGCACATTTACGGTATCGGGAGTTTCGGATATCGGCGGAAGTGTGTTCAATGTTACCGGCTCGTTGACGCTTATGAGCGTTTCGGTATACAGTGATCCGTCCTCCGCACATTATGCCGTTACCGTTTCCGGCGGCAGCTTTACCATGCGCGACGGCTCTAAGCTTCAGGGCGGTGTATATTCCGAGGGCGGTGTGTTCAACTTCTACGGCGGCGTTATGGATTCTATGTCCAACATATCAATGGATGCATCCTCTACCCTCCGTATGTCGGGTGGTGCAAGCTTTAACGGTCATAACGACATTTATTTATCCACCGGATCTTATATTGAGATCACAGGAGATCTTACAGGCACGGGCTCTGTATCGGTAAAGTACGGCTCCCTTACCTCCGGAGACCGCATCGCGGTGCTTTCCGCCGGCGTAAGCCTCGGTGCAGATCAGCTTTCCCGTCTTAAGGTTTTCGGCGACGGAACCGAATATACTCTTATGGTCAACGGTAACGATGTTATCGTGGACAAGGAGGCAGGCAATAACGATGTAGCAAGGATCGGTGAGATCGGTTATCCCACCCTCAAGGAGGCGTTTGAGGCGGCGGCTAACACCGCTTCGGCTACCGTCACCCTTACCTCTGTTGCTATAGTTGATTCACCTATTAATGTAAAAGGAAATGTCACTCTTGCCTCTGACGGTAACTATACCGTCTATGCAGGCAGCTCTCTTACAGGATCTGCTTTTGTAATAGAGAAGGGAGCGGCTCTTACCGTTTCGGATGAGGACAATACCGTTACTGTCAGCGGCACTAACAACGGTGCGGCATTGTTCGATGTAAAGGGTACTCTAAATATCGGTATAAATACGCTTGTTACAGGTAACAAAAACACAACCGAAAGTTATAATAAGGGTACCATTTATGTAAACGGCGGAACTCTTACCTCCAATGGTGTTATCAAGGAAAACACAAGCAAGAGTGGTACCGTTTATATCAATGGCGGCAGCTTTAATATGACAGGCGGTGCTATATGTAACAACACTGCGACCACCGCAGGCGGCGTATACGTCGCAAGCGGAAGTTTCAGCATGAGCGGTGTTGCTCTTATATATGCCAACTCAGGTGACGGCGTATGGACAGCAGGAACTTTCAAGATAACAGACAG
>JAZNKU010000264.1:0-2587 GCA_045578685.1 Eubacteriales bacterium | reverse complement strand
ACCGTTCTTGGACTTGAACATAAAGAGCAGAAGAAGCGCCACTCCCATAAGAAGAAATGACTTTCGGCTTCCCGCACCTAACATAACGAAGGATGAAAGCACAAGAGACAGAATACACCAATGCTTTTTCTCCATCATTATATAATAAAGGGAAAGGATATTAAGCACCGTACAATAGATACCCATTCCGTTGGACTGATTTATCTCCTGCCCGATACGCTTACCAACCGATATTCTCGATATTATCTCTCCCACACCGTAGTACATAACGGTATAGATACACATGATCACCGTTCCGACATAAACTGCCCAAAGCAGAATTCTGAGGTCTCTTTCGTCCTGTATATTCAATCTGACGATCATATATAATCCGAAAAGCTGTACAAGGGTGGATATAAACCCTGTAACTCCTACATCGGACAGAGCCCAGAAGGTGGTCATCATAGCGTACATTATAAACAGAAGCAGCGAAAAGAAGCTGTAATCAAGCTTGAAACCATCCTTGGTTATTATGAAATTAAGAAGAGAAAAGGCTATTGCACCAAGGAAAAATATATCGCTTATGAAATTCAACCTCTCTGAATACGCCAAGACATACAGCGAGTATATGAACAGAGTAAGAAAGACCATGGACATCAGCTTGAAAAATCCGTATTTCTTTTCAAGCTGAGGGCTTTCCAATCTCATGGGATGGGTCATCGCTTATCTCCTTAAAGATTATTTTTATACCATTCGATAGCTAACTTGATACCGTCGGCAAAGCTGTAATCGGGATCGTAGCCCAGCATTTCCCTTGCCTTTGAGATATCGGCGTTAGAATGCTTGATGTCACCCGCACGGTCGGGGCCAAAGTTAGGCTCGATATCAACACCGAGAGCCTCGGTAAGGCCGTAGTATACATCTATAAGGTATTCTCTGCCGCCGTAAGCTACATTGAATGCCTCACCGGCATACTTGTGGTCTGCCTTACATGCCTTAAGGTTAGCCTCGATTACATTTTCAATGTAAGTAAAGTCACGGCTCTGCTTGCCGTCACCGTTAATGGTAGGCTGTTCGCCATTTAAGAGCATCTTGATAAACTTCGGTATAACCGCAGCATACGCCCCGTCGGGAGTCTGACGGCGACCGAATACATTGAAATAACGAAGTCCGTAGGTATCAAGACCGTAGTGACGGGTGTACTGCTTACCGTATTCCTCACATACATGCTTGGTAAGTGCATAGGGAGAAAGAAGGTTTCCTTCTCTGCCCTCGTACTTAGGAAGATTGGGCTCATCACCGTAAACCGAGGAGCTGGAAGCGTATACGAACTTCTTTACTCCGTTCTGAGCAGAAGCCTCCATCATATTGAGTGTACCTCTAATGTTGATATCCTCATAAAGAAGAGGCATCTTGATACTTCTGGGAACAGAGCCCCATGCAGCCTGATTGAGTACAAAGTCAACGCCCTTGGTCGCCTCGAGACAGGTATCAAGGTCACGGATATCACCCTTGATAAATGTATAGTTGGGGTTGTCTATAAACAGGTCAACATTCTCCTGCTTACCGGTTGAAAGGTCGTCAAGACATCTCACCTTATAACCCATCTCAAGTATAGCCTCACAGAGGTTAGAACCGATAAATCCCGCACCGCCTGTTACAAGGAAAGTGGTGCCTTCGTCAAATTTCAAATGCTTGTAGCCCATCGCTTATGCCTCCAGTATATCTGCGATTCTCTTGCAGGCAAAACCGTCACCGTAGGGGTTGGATGCCTGACTCATCTTGTTATATTCGTTTTCGTCTGTTAAAAGGAGTTTGAAGTTATCGTAGATAACCTGCTCGTCTGTTCCCACAAGCTTCAGTGTTCCTGCCGCTATACCCTCGGGACGCTCTGTCGTATCACGCATAACAAGAACGGGCTTGCCAAGAGAGGGTGCCTCCTCCTGGATTCCGCCGCTGTCGGTAAGTATCATATAGGAGCGGGCAAGGAAGTTATGGAAATCAAGCACCTCAAGGGGCTCGATAATGCGGATACGGTCATCTCCTCCAAGGATCTCGTTTGCAGCTTCTCTTACAACGGGATTCATATGGATGGGATATATCGCCTTGGTGTCGGGGTGCTCGTCGATGATACGGCGGATAGCACGGAACATATTGCGCATAGGCTCACCTAAGTTCTCACGGCGGTGAGCTGTTATCATAATAAGACGGCTGCCCTCTGCCCACTCAAGCTGAGGATGGGTATAATCATCACGGACCGTTGTCTTAAGAGCATCTATTGCGGTGTTACCTGTGATATAGATATCGTCTGCACATCTGCCCTCGCGGATAAGGTTGTCTCTTGACATCTCGGTGGGAGCAAAATTGTACTTGGAGATGATACTTACCGCCTGACGGTTGAACTCCTCGGGATAAGGAGAGTAGATATTGTATGTACGCAGTCCCGCCTCAACATGACCTACGGGGATCTGCATATAGAAGCATGCAAGGGCAGTAACGAAGGTGGTGGAGGTATCGCCGTGAACGAGAACTACATCCGGCTTTTCCTTTTCCAGTACCTCTTTGATGGTATTGAGAATGTTTGTGGTAACATCAAAGAGAGTCTGCT
>JAZNKU010000263.1:0-2622 GCA_045578685.1 Eubacteriales bacterium | reverse complement strand
AACGCAACCGTAGGCGGTGCGTATGAGTTCCACAACATTGATGTTATCAACTTTCATCCCGCACATATCAACCGTTCTGCTCCTGACGGCAATCCCATCGACCATCCCCAGACCGGCAGACTTGATACAATAAGAAGCATTGCACGTCAGCAGAATCCTGATATCAAGATCCTGTTTACAGTTGCTAACAACAATCTTCAGGTGTTTGAGAGCTGGTTCTATAATAAGCCGATGGCAGAAAAGCTTGCAGATATCGTTGTTGATATCGTAAAGACCTACGATTATGACGGATTTGATATAGACTACGAGTTTCCTACAGGAGCTGCAAGCACAAGAGATAATTTCGTATACTTTATGAAGTGTATGAGAGAGAAGTTCGATGCACTCAGTGTACAGACCGGTAAGGACTACGTTCTTTCCATGGCGGTTCCGGGTACACAGTGGACCTTCAGCCTTTTTGATATGAATGCTCTCAGCGAGCACGTGTCATACTTCAATATGATGAACTATGACCTCTATATCCAGCATGGCAGAACTCACCACCACACCCCCGCATATGACAACGATGCTTCCACAGGCTTTGTAGGCGGCAGCGTATACAGCGATATTCAGCTTTATCTCGACAACGGCATTCCTGCCGACAAGATCGTTGCAGGCTGCGGTCTGTACGCTCTTGAATACCACAATGTTCCCAATATAAACAACGGTCTTTACCAGAGCGGTGTAAGACAGAACACCAACCGTCACTACACCGAGCTTAAGTACGGATATGAGAATAAGAACGGATTTGTTAAGTACTGGGACGAAAAGGCAGGCGCTACCTACCTCTATAACGCAAACACAGGTGTATTCTTCAGCTACGATGACGAGCGCTCCGTAGAGCTTAAATGTAAGATCACAGCCGAAGAGGGAATCCGCGGTATTATGGTATTCGACTACTGTACCACCGACGGTATAGGACTCTTTGACAATATGAGATCCTGGCTTGACAAGTATGCTCCCGAAGAGGATATCCTTGATCAGTTTAAGGATGTCAACAAGAACGCTTGGTATGCCGATGCAGTTCGCTACTGTGTGACCAAGGGCTATGCAAACGGTATGAGCGACTCTGTTTTCGCTCCCAATGCTACACTTACCCGTGCACAGTTCGTTCAGCTTCTTGCAGGTATTGACGGAGTTGATCTTACCGAGTATAACGAGACAGACAGCACCTTTAAAGACGTTAAAGTCGGTGCATGGTTCCATAATGCCATCACATGGGCGGTAAGAAATAATTACGTTGCGGGTATGAGTGCTGACAGCTTTATGCCTAATGCCAACCTCACCCGTGAGCAGCTTGTCCGTATACTCTATAACTATGCAGCCGATAACGGTGTGGATGTATCGGGCAGGGCAGACCTGACCGTATTTGAGGACTGCGGCAAGATCGCAGATTGGGCTTATGATGAAATGAGCTGGGCGGTAGAAAACAAGATCGTCAGCGGTATGACAGCTACAACTGTCGGACCCAAGGGAACTGCAACAAGAGCTCAGGCGATGCAGATAATAAAACAGTTTGATGCGCTTAAGTCAAACTGAAATGCAAAATGCAAAATGCAAAATTTAGGAGGCTTTTTGACCTTGCGGTCAAAAAGCTTCTTTTTTGTCGTGTTCAACTTGTTGAACATATCGCTCCCAAAGGGAATATCGCATCCTAAGGATAAGGTGATAATATACAACATGTTTCTCTAATCCCTTGACACATTTGTTTAAAATTGATATAATCAAAATATCAATTTTCGAGGTAAAAACACATGAAAATCAAAAATCTCATTTCGATCATTTTAGTGGGGGTAATGCTTATTATGACACTTTCTTCCTTTGCATCAGCGGATGTAGCTATGCCCACGGCACAGGCAGGTCTTAACAAGGACGGCATTATCGTTGCCTATTTCAATGCAACACAGGGTTACTCGTCCTTTGAGTTTACCAACATTGACGTTGTGAACTATCATCCCGCCTCTATCGTTGCCAACGGTATGAGCTATACCGGCGGTACTATCGTTAATCACCCCAACTCCAACCGTATGTCTTATTACAAGAATAGAGCTTTGGAGCAGAATCCGGACGTTAAGTTTGTGTTTACTGTTGCTAACGGTAATATTAATGACTTCGAGAGTTGGTTCTATAATGCTAACAATGCAGAGAAGCTGGCTACCGAAATGACCAATATAATCAAAAACTACGGTTATGACGGTCTTGATATCGACTATGAGTTCCCCCAGGGCGGCAGTAATACAAGACGTTATTTCGTCTACTTTATGGAGCGTATGAGAGCAAAGCTTGATGCTCTGGGTAAGACCAACGGTAAGGAATATATCCTTTCTATGGCAGTTCCCGGCGGCACCTGGGCGTTCAGTCTTTTTGATATGGTGGGACTTTCCGAGCATGTAGACTATTTCAATATAATGAACTATGACCTCTATGTCGGATCTGCAACTGCGGGTACAACACACCATCATACCGCACCCTATGACGATACTCTTTTCCCCGGAGGAACAGCCTACAGCGATATCGGTCTGTACCGCAGTTACGGTATTCCGGATGAAAAGATTGTTGTGGGTCTTGGTATGTATGCCCGCC
>JAZNKU010000262.1:0-11310 GCA_045578685.1 Eubacteriales bacterium | reverse complement strand
ACCTTCACATATGACCTTCCCTGGGTAGGCGAGTACACCTTCTGGGTAAGACAGAACAGCGGTTCTCAGTTCTTCCTCTACACCGATGTAACAGAGATCAATCCTTATGTAACATCTTACGGTGTTAAGCTGACAGTAAACGACTTCGGCGAAAACTACAAGGATGCATGGCTTGCTAAGGGTACCTTCAACAGCTACGCTGAGATCAAGGCCTCTACAGCATTCAAGTATCAGGCATCCGCTACCAAGCTTGACAACTATGCTAAGACCACACATGACTTTACCTACACCATGACCGATCCCGGCGACTACACCGTACTTATCAGATACAACGACGGCAGCTTTGACGTAGTTCATCACGAGCTCACAGTTGACTACCCCGTACTTGTAGAGAACGGTCTCCAGGTAATCATCCAGAACATCCCTGACATCAAGATCATCAGAACTGCGTACGGTCACCACACCAGCGTTGAGTCCATCAAGAAGGCTTCCACTGTTCGTTACTTCAACAACAAGACAGCTATCAAGGACGCAGAGCAGTACATGATCCAGTACAGAGATGAGGGTGAAGTTACCGTTATTGTAGAATACAACAACGGTTACAAGCACTTCTTCTACTACAACGTAGCTAAGAAGGTTCCCACCTATACTCTTGAGGGTGATACAATTACCTTCGGCAACCTTGACGATCTCTACATCATCAGATACGCTCCCGGTAAGTACACCACCTCCAACAACATCAAGAACGCTCCCAACTCCAAGTACATTAAGCCCGAGGGCGTAAACGAAAACGGCGAGATCGTGATCTCCGGTCTTACTACAGGTCGTTGGAGTTTCATGGTTCAGTACAACGATGACTCCTTCAACTTCTATGTACTTGATATCGTAGCATAAATAACAAATAACGAAAAAGCATCCTTCGGGATGCTTTTTCTGATTGTTTTAGAGTTTTATTTGCTACATACCGTTTGCTGTCACTATTTACTAAAGCTACATCCAAGGAGGGGACAGACCCGTTCTGCAAAGATCGTTCACTTTGCGAACAATCTTATCTCCATAAGAATGAAGCTGATAACATAAGCACCACCATATAAAAATGGTTTCATTTGGAAACCATTTTTGACAGATCATGTAAAGCATAGCAGAAAAAACCGTTGCTCGTATACGGAAGATCGTTCACTTTGCGAACAATCTTATCTCCATAAGCATGAAGCTGATAATATAAGTACCACCACATAAAAACGGTTTCATTTGTAAACCATTTTTGACAGATCATGCAAAGCATAGCAGAACACCGTTGCTCGCATACGGAAGATCGTTCACTTTGCGAACAATCTGTTCTGTTTCGGCCCGGGGTGGTTTATGTGGAGCCGTGGCTTTCGACCTTTTTCTCCATATATTGCATGTGTAAAGAAACTTGCTGATTTCTTGATTCTGGCGGAGTATGCTGATACAATATAAATAACCTATATGAACCTCCAACATCGGGAACAGCTCCCGAGATCCGGAGGTTTTTGTAATTCATACAGTAATGTAGGGTAGCGTTCTTATTTTGTTCGGATTTATGCGAACAAAAGCAGAACAAATGTTCAAAAGCGAGAAAAATATTTTTTATATGTCTTTAAATGGCAAAAAAGTTTTTCAAGGGTATTGCAAAATAGAATAAATTGCATTATAATTGATACAAGCGTGGGTAAAAGTGTATATTTGTGGTCAAAAATGGGTCGATTTTGAGCAAAAACACCTTTTTGAGCTTAAAATCCTTAAAATGCGACAGGCATGTTTACCCCGGTTTCGACAGAAAGCCCACCTATTTGACGGCAGTTTTCACCTGAAACGCCATCCTTTGACAATAAGCCCTACATATTTATATATAGAAACCTGTTTCGGAAAGGAGGAGATACATATGGCAAGACTTTGCGGTACCTATAATCACACCATAGACAAGAAGAACAGAATGTTCCTGCCGGCTAAGATAAGAGCTAATATCGGCGAGACATTTATCGCGGCAAAGAGCCTTTCTGCCAAGTGTATCGCTCTTTATCCCATCGAGGTATGGGAGGAGTTTGAGTCGGCTCTCAAGTCACTTCCCAAGGTAACAGGTGAGCCTATACGCCGTAAGGTATTCTCTGCAATGGAGGAGCTTACCCCCGATGAAAAGGGAAGAATACTCATTCCTGCCGAGCTTTGCAGCTATGCGGAGCTTGAGAAGGATATCGTTGTTATCGGTGTTGACGATCACGCCGAGATCTGGAGCAATACTAACCGTGCCATAGAGATAGAGAAAGAAAATTCTCCCGAGCTTCTTGAGCAGATAGCGGCGTTGGGTCTTTGATATGGCAGAATTCAATCATTATTCCGTACTTCTTGAGGAAGCGATAGAGGGACTTTGTATAAAGTCTGACGGTGTGTACATAGACGGAACCGCAGGCGGCGGCGGTCACAGCCTTGAGATAGCCAAGAGGCTTGAGAGTGGCAGACTTTACTGTGTGGATCAGGACAGCGACGCTATAGCGGCGGCAACTGAGAGATTGAAGGAACATCTTACGAAGGTGACCTTTGTAAAGGATAATTTTGAGAATATCGGAAGCATAGATTGCGGCAGCATAGACGGTCTGCTTCTTGACCTGGGAGTTTCCTCCTATCAGCTTGATACCGCAGAGAGAGGTTTCTCCTATATGCAGGACGCACCTCTTGATATGCGCATGAACCGCGAGGCGACCTTCAGCGCGTATAATGTAGTCAACGACTACGACGAGGAGGAGCTTACCCGTGTGCTTCGCGACTGGGGCGAGGAGAAGTTCGCCCGCAAGATAGCCCGTAATATTATAAATTCCCGTCCCGTTTCAACAACGGGCGAGCTTGTGGAGATAGTAAAGCGCTCGGTGCCGAGAACAAACGATGCACACCCCGAGAAGCGTACATTTCAGGCCATACGCATCGAAACCAACCGCGAACTCGATATTATAGAGCCTACCGTAGAAAAAGCCGTAGAGATGCTTAAATCCGGCGGCAGGATATGTATAATCACATTCCACTCTCTTGAGGACAGGATAGTCAAGCAGGCTTTCAACAAGTTGTCAAGCGGATGCACATGTCCTCCCGATTTTCCCGTATGCGTGTGCGGCAACAAGCCTAAGGGCAGGGTAATAACCCGTAAGCCCATCCTTCCCACGGAGAAGGAATTGGAAGAGAACTCAAGATCCAAGAGCGCAAAGCTCAGAATATTTGAGAAAATTTAAGTAAAGGAAAGAAGAAAATGACCTATCAGGCGCAGACTCCCAAGAGCAAACAGAATAATACCAAGCGTGTTCAGAGCAGTGCGCCTGCATATAACAGATCAACTGCTGATCCGACAAGGGTTAAAAGACCTGCGTCGGGCCACCGCTCCGCTTCCCTTCCTGCGGAGCGTAAGGTCTCAAAACTCAGCGCATTCAGAAAGAACATCCGTCCTATGCTTCTTGTAAGACAGGACAATGTTGAGACCGTTAAGGTCAAGACGAAAAAGCCTTTTCCTGTTGCTGCTGTTGTTATGGTAACCATCTGTACTCTTCTGCTTATGTTCACCGTTATGAGCTATGTGCAGATCAACGAGTACACCATCGAGGTAGCTCTCCTGCGTGGAGAGCTCACCGACCTGGCAGGGGAGAAAAAAGAGCTTGCCCTTGCCCTCGAAGAGAAGAATGATATGCTAAAGATCGAGGAATATGCCACCGCAAACCTCGGAATGGTAAAGTCAGACCAGCTTACGAAGAAGCATATCACCCTCGATCAGGAGGATAAAGTGGAGGTCGTAGAGACCGAGCCCACACAGGATGTCACCGTCGTGTCCAGCGTAATGAGTGCCATCGGAGAAAATTTCCGCGGTCTGTGGGAATATATGGGCGACTGAAAAAATAAGATATACCGTAGAATTGAGAGTGAACGCCACTCTCTTATTCTGCTATATAGCCGAAAGGGTAGATTTTACCCCTTCGGCTTGCTTGGGCTATAGAAACAGAGAGAAATTTTGAGAAAAGGAGTGAGAGAAATGCAGAACAAAACTAACAGACATATTCCCGGCAGAGCTCTCACTATAATTCTCGTGTTTATGGCACTGTGGGCAGTGCTTATAATCAGACTCTTTTCGCTTCAGATAATCAATCACGAGAAATACGAGGCTAAGGTTATTGACAACATCGAGCGAGAGACCAATGTTTCCGCCAACCGAGGCATCATCTACGACTGCAACATGGTACAGCTGGCGACTAACGAGACCACCTGGCGTATATTCATCTCTCCCCGTGACATAGAGGATGCGACTCAAGGAGCTCTTATTGCAAGCAAGCTTTCCGAGATACTTGATGTTGGGTACGACGAAATTATGGCAAAGGTTGCAAAGACTAACCGAGCAGACGAAACCATCAAGAAGAACATCAGCGAAGAGCAGTACAAGCAGATCATAACCCTCATAAACGAGTACGATCTTGACAGACAGATACACTACGAGGCGTATACCAAGCGTTATTATCCTTACGGCTCTCTCGCCTCCGCTGTTATCGGCTGCGTTGGCTCGGACGGAGGTCAGCTGGGTCTGGAACTGCAGTACAACACCGAGCTTACCGGTGTAGCGGGTAAGTATATCACAGCCCGTGATGCGGTGGGCAACCGTATGCCCTATAAGTACGACAGCTATATCGAGGCCCGTCACGGCTTCAATGTAGTTTCCACCCTTGACACCCGTGTTCAGGCGGTTCTTGACGCACAGCTGAAGCAGACCTATTCTGACAATCATCCCACCTCCCGTGTTTGCGGAATCGTTATGAATGTAAACACAGGTGCGGTCCTCGGCATGGGTCAGTACCCCAATTTTGATCTTAACGATCCCTATACCCTTGACGCAGATTCGCAGGCTATGCTTGACGGAAGCGAGCATGTCAAGGGAAGTGAAGAATATAACAATTACTACTGGGAGCTGGTCTACGCCATGTGGAAGAACAAGGCGGTGACCGAGACCTACGAGCCCGGCTCCACCTTTAAGGTAATAACCACCGCTATGGCTCTCGAGGAAGGTGTTACTACCTTCTCTGACCCCTACTACTGCAGCGGTGAGATGAAGATCCCCGGTTATCCCGATCCTATAAGCTGTCACAAGACCTCGGGTCACGGAGCCGTTACCTATGCGGTAGGTCTCCAGCAGTCCTGTAACCCCACCCTTATGCAGGTGGCGGAGAAGATAGGTATACCTAAATTTTACGATTATTTCAACTCCTTCGGATATACCGAGCGTACCGGCATCGACCTCCCCGGTGAGGCAAAGCCTATCTACAACGAATACAGCACCTTTTCCAATGTATCCCTTGCGGTATACTCCTTCGGTCAGACCTTCAAGATAACTCCCATCCAGCAGATACGCGGCATAGCCACCGTTGCCAACGGCGGTAAGCTGGTAACCCCCCATCTGGTTTCCAAGATAGTTGATGATGAGGGTAATGTTATCAAGTCCTTTGACAGCTCACCGGTAAGACAGGTGGTAAGCGAGGATGTATGTGCCGAGATATCCCGTGTCCTCGAGGAGGGCGTTTCGGGTGACGGCGGTGCAAAGAACGCTTATGTGGCAGGCTACAAGATAGCCGCAAAGACAGGTACAAGTGAGAAGCGGGATACCAAGAGCAACACCGATGTTATCGGCTCTACGGTAGCCTATGTTCCCTCCGACGATCCCCAGTATGCGGTGCTCATCATCGTAGACGATCCTCAGACCGCGTCCCATTTCGGCAGCGTTGTTGCCGCTCCCTATGTTGCGGCAACTCTCTCTGAGATACTTCCCACTCTCGGTATAGAGAGACAGTATACAGAGGATGACAGCCATATGATAACCACCGCTGTATCCAACTACACCACCTGGGCGGTAGCCGAGGCAAAGGCAGCCATCGAGGGCAAGGGTCTTAAGTGTGAGGTTGTGGGCGAGGGTGATGTTGTCACCGCTCAGATCCCCGCGGCAGGCTCTATAATCCTCCAGAAGAACGGCAAGGTAGTTCTCTATGCGGGAGACTCCACTCCCGAAAACAACCTTATCACCGTTCCCGACCTTACGGGCTACGGTGCAGAGGCGGCAAACAATGTGCTTGTTTCCAACGGCTTTAATGTAAGGATAGACGGTACCGTAAACCAGGCGGGTGCATCGGTAGTATCCCAGAGTCCCGCACCCGGCGAAAGAGTTCCTTACGGCACCGTAGTTACCATAACCGTCAGATATTTCAACGGTACCGAGTAACGAAAATAAGTTAAAATTCCGGATGTCAAAAGATATAACATACCGGAGATGATAATATGCTTTTGTCCCGACTGCTTGAAGGGATAGAAATTCTCGAGACCAATCTTGAAAGCTTAGATATCGAGATAAACTCGGTATCTGCAGATTCCCGCGTCGTACAGCCTGATGACATTTTTATTTCTATCGCGGGGAACTCATACAACGGACATAGATATATAGGGGAAGCACTTAAACGCCGTGCTGCTGTTATAGTAACCGAAGATAAGAGCTTTATCGGTGGCTTCCCTTATATACGTGTTCGCTCTACCAGAGCGGCTTATGCCGAGCTCTGGAACAACCTGTGCGGCAGACCCTCTGACAGGATGAAATTTATCGCCGTAACGGGAACTAACGGAAAAAGCTCAACGGTAGCCATGACGGTCCACCTGCTCTGTGCAAGCGGTATAAAATGCGAGGGCATAGGAACGCTTAACGCATCTCTTACCACTCCCGATCCTCCCGAGCTTTATCCGAGATTGACACAGTTAGCCGACGGCGGCTGTGAATATGTGGTGATGGAGGCATCCTCCCACGCCCTTGAGTACCGAAAGCTTGAGCCCTTGTGCTTTGAGGCGGGTATATTTACCAACCTGACTCCCGAGCATCTTGATTTTCACAGGAGCATGTGCAGCTATGCCGCGGCAAAGTCAAGGCTTTTCGGAAAATGTGAAATTACCTTATATAATAAAGACGACCAATATGCCGATGCCGTTACACATACGGGAAAGAAGCGTATATCCTATTCCTTTAACGACGATTCGGCTGACTATATATGCCATAATATAAAAACCGATCTTTGCGGCAGCAGCTTTGATTTTCTCAGTATGGGAGAGCTTTTCAGAGTAAAGCTATCGCTATCGGGCAGATTTAATGTGTATAACGCTATGGCGGCGTGCAGTCTTGCACATGCTATGGGTATACCCAAGGAGATCATAAAGCAAGGGTGTGCTACTATACCGACAGTAAAAGGCAGGCTCGAAAGGGTAGAGCTCGGTGATGACAGCTACAGCGTGTTTATCGACTACGCTCATACACCCGACGCTCTGTCAAAGCTTCTCGGCTCCCTTCGTGAGATCACCTGCGGCAGACTGGTATGTGTTTTCGGCTGCGGCGGAGACCGTGACAGATCCAAGAGACCCGGCATGGGAACTATAGCAACCTCCCTTGCCGACTACACTATAATAACCTCGGATAATCCCCGCAGGGAAAATCCCTTCAAAATAATAAAGGACATCCTGACGGGTGTTGATAAGACAAAAAGATATGTCGTGATCCCCGACAGAAGGGGAGCTATAAGGTATGCCGTGCACTCTGCCAAGGCGGGAGATGTTATAGTCTTCTGCGGTAAGGGGCACGAGGACTATGAAATTAACGGTTGGGGCAGATTCCCCTTCGATGAAAAAAAGATAATACAGGAAGCGCATAAGGAAAGGATCGGGAAAGAAGGAAATGAGTATAATCCATGTTGACAAGATGAGAATGTCGTTAGCTGAGGTAGCAAAGGTAACAGACGGTGAGCTGTTTTATTCCAGCTCTGCCATTATACGAAATATTTCCCTTGACTCCCGAGAGATAGAGGAGGGAACCCTCTTCGTTGCTATCAAGGGTGAGCGTTTTGACGGTCACGACTATATAGGCAAGGCCTTCGAGGACGGAGCGGCAGCCATTATATGTGAGCGTATTCCCTATAAGGTAAAGGGAAATGTTATCCTTGTTGACAACTCCCTTGCGGCCTTCGGTGCCATTGCCAAGGCTCACAAGGCGCTGGTTAAGCCCCTGACCGTAGGCATTACGGGAAGCGTGGGCAAGACCACTACCAAGCAGTTCATCTCCGCCGTTATGGAGTCAAAATTCAAGACCCATAAGACAGACGGAAACTTCAATAACGAGATAGGTATGCCTATCACCATGCTCCGTATGCCCTGTGACACCGAAGCTCTTGTGCTTGAGATGGGTATGAGCTTTAAGGGAGAGATATCCCGTCTTTCCCATATCGCAGAGCCGGATATCGCAGTAATCACCAATATCGGCACCTCCCACATAGAGAACTTCGGAAGCCGTGAGGGAATCCGTGATGCCAAGATGGAGATCGCAGAGGGACTCAGCAAGAAGGGAACTCTGGTGCTCAACGGCGACGAGCCTTTGCTTGCAGGCGTAGAGAATGCGGTCTATGTTGCAATGAACAACGAGGATGCAGATTACAGACCCATCAATATCGTAGAGGGCGACGGCTGCTTTACCTTTGATATCAAGACTCCCGACGGCGTTGCCAAGGACTTCCGTATCGAGCTTCTCGGTATCCATAACGTATACAACGCTACCGTTGCCTATGCGGTAGGTAAGCTTGCGGGTATCTGCGACAGCAGGATAAGACAGGGACTTCTGAACTTTGAAAATGCGGCAATGCGTCAGAATATATATGAAAACAAGGGTTACACCGTGATCGAGGATTGTTACAACGCCAGCCCCGAGTCTATGGCGGCATCTCTTTCGGTGCTTTGCTCCAAGGCAAAGCAGGGCAGAAAGGTAGCAGTTTTGGGCGATATGCTTGAGCTTGGAGAGCAGTCCGACATTCTCCACTTCGGTGTGGGCAAGAAGGCGGCAGAGCTGGGCATCGACGAGATCCTCTGCTTCGGACCCAGAGCTCACAAGACCGCAGAGGGTGCTATCTCTGCAGGCATGGGGGCAGAGTGTGTTACGGTCTTTGCCGACAACAACGATCCCGAGGGCTTTGCACGGATAGTTGCGGGCAAGCTTACCGACGGCGATACCGTACTCTTTAAGGCGAGCCGCGGAATGGCACTTGAGAGAATAACAAAGATCCTTTCGGAGGAATAAAAAAGTGGAAACAAGACATATAATTTACTTCGTCATTGCGATGGTAGCTACCTTCGCTCTGACCGTTATGATACTTAAGTGGCTTATCCCCAAGCTCCGCAGTCTCAAGATGGGTCAGACCATCCTTGATATCGGTCCCCGTTGGCATAAGTCCAAGGAGGGAACACCCACCATGGGCGGTCTTTCCTTCCTTGTTGCCATGTCGATAGTAATACTGACGGTAGGCGTTGCCGCCGTTATCACCGATAACCACGCCTGGGCGGCTAAGTTCTTCATAACCTACGGTATGGCACTCTGCTACGCACTTATCGGAATCTGGGACGACAGTCTTAAGATAAGAAAAAAGGAAAACGAGGGCTTTAGTGCAGGTCAGAAATACCTGCTTCAGCTATTCATCGCAGTTGCTTATCTTGTGGCTATGAAGATATGGGGCGGACTTACCACCGAGATGTATTTCCCCTATTTCAATAAGCTCATTGACCTCGGCCCCTTCTATTATATCGTTGCTACACTTCTTATCACAGGCGTAGTCAACGCGGCAAACCTGACCGACGGTATAGACGGTCTTGCGGCATCGGTCACCACCGTTATAGGCGGCTTCTTCGCAGTTGCGGCGTTTATGGCAGCCCAGCTTCCCGCAGCACTTATCTCCGCTATGGTCATAGGCGGCTGTGTGGGATTCTTGGTGTATAACTTCTATCCTGCAAGAGTGTTTATGGGCGACACAGGCTCGCTCTTCCTGGGCGGTCTTGCGGTAGGACTTGCGTTCCTTATTAACAATCCCCTTATCGTTCTCCTCGTAGGACTTATCTATGTTATCGAGGCAGCATCGGTAATTCTTCAGGTAGGCTTTTTCAAGCTTACTCACAAGCGAATATTCAAGATGGCTCCCATCCACCACCATTTCGAGAAGTGCGGTTGGAGCGAGATCAAGGTAGTAGCCGTCTTTTCACTTGTAACCTTGATCGTATCAGCTATTGCTTATTTCGGCTTAGCTAAGTAATTTTCCTAAAAAGGAGGCGGGACAGTTGAATAATAATACAGCTAAAGTAAAGAAGCCGTCCCGCATGCCGAAGAACGGTCAGAAAAAGAGGATGCCCGAAATCATCCGTCTTAAGGGCGGAGTCGACAGACCTCTTCTCATAATCATAATTCTGCTTTTATGCTTCGGCTCCATCATGGTATTCTCCTCCAGCTTTGCAGCAGCTTATCAGGACAGAGGGGACAGCTATTTCTACATCAAGCGACAGACGATGTTCCTTATCACGGGCTTTGTCATCATGCTGGTGGTGTCCCGTATAGACTATCGCTGGATGCGTTTTCTCACGACCCCCGCCTTTGTCATAATGTGCGTGCTCCTTGCCTTCGTACCTATCCTCGGTATAGCCGAGGGTGAGGCGGTAAGATGGATAGAGGTTCCCGTCATAGGCAGATTCCAGCCCTCCGAGCCGATGAAGACGGCGCTGGTGCTTATGCTGGCACATTATTTTGCCACCTATCAGGATAAGATAACCAACTACAGGGATTTCAAGACCTCATCCCTCTGGGGTGACCTTTATCCCTATCTCATAGTCGGCTTCGTATGCTTTTTGGTCGCTCTGGAGAAGCACTTCTCCGGTGTTATCATTCTTTTCCTTATCGGTACCATCGTTATCTTTGCGGGCGGAGCAAGAAAGTTCTGGCTCTTTGCCGCAGGCGGAGCAGGCGGTGTATTGGTGCTTATCGCTATTATGCTCACCGACTACGCCAAGCAGCGTATCGACACCTGGCTCCATCCCGAGAACTATTCCAGCCTCGGTGACATATACCAGACCCTCCAGGGGCTCAACGCCATCGGCTCAGGCGGATTTTTAGGCGTAGGTCTCGGCAACAGCTATCAGAAGTACAATTATGTTCCCGAGCCTCAGAACGACTTTATCTTTTCCATCGTTTGTGAGGAGCTGGGCTTTGTGGGAGCCCTTGCCGTGATACTTCTCTTCGTTCTTTTGGTATGGAGAGGCTTCGTCATTGCAATGAAAGCCCCCGACACCTTTACATCCCTTGCGGTCATCGGTATCATAGGCAAGGTGGGTATCCAGGCGATACTTAATATCGGAGTTGTTACCGCTGTCATTCCCAATACGGGTATTACATTACCCTTCTTCAGCTACGGCGGCTCTGCTCTTTGGATCCTCCTT
>JAZNKU010000261.1:0-5076 GCA_045578685.1 Eubacteriales bacterium | reverse complement strand
GTCCCTTTTGCCATAATGCATCTCTTGTAAGAGGCAGTGTGGGCGAAATAGCAACAGAAGAGTTCTTCTCTTTTCTCAAAAAAAGACAGGGACTGCTTGACGGTGTATGTATAACAGGCGGTGAACCGACATTGCATTCTGACCTTGAAGAATTTATCGCAAAGATAAAGGAGCTGGGGTATGCAGTAAAGCTTGACACCAACGGTACTGCTCCCGACACTCTTAAGTCACTTGTAGAAAAAGGTCTTATCGACTATGTGGCAATGGATATCAAGAATTCAAGACAAAAGTATCTTGCTACCTCCGGGGTAACAAAGGATCTTCTCGGCAATATAGAAGAAAGTGTAAAATACCTTTTAGAAGATCATATTCCCTATGAATTCCGTACTACAGTTGTTTCACCTCTGCACGAAAAAGCCGATTTTTATGATATCGGTGAATGGATAAAAGGCACAAAAAACTATTTTTTGCAGAATTTCATCGACTCGGGAGACCTGATTTCAGACGGTATGAAGGGGTATGAAAAAGAGGCTTTGGAGGAGTTTGCCCTTATAGTTAAAGGCTTTGTACCTGATGTGACTATCAGAGGCATTTAACAATATATTGTGGTTAATAAAAAATTATTAACACAATATCTTGTGTTTTGCCCTTGACAATCCCAATATCTTGTGTTATAATAAACGCACCCTCGCAAGAGAGGTGCGTTTATTTTTGTTAATTAATAAATAATATATCAAACTACAGAAAAGGAGAAAAACAATGTATCAGGTCATTAAAAGAGACGGCAAGCTTACAGATTTTAATCTCAAGAAGATTGCCGAGGCTATCACCAAGGCTTTTGAAGCTACCAACAAGCAGTATCACCCCGATATCATCGACTTCCTCGCTCTTCGCGTAACAAGCGATTTTGAGCCCAAGATCAACAACGGCACAGTGGCGGTTGAGGACATTCAGGACTCTGTTGAGTCTGTTCTTGTACAGGCAGGCTACGGCGATGTTGCAAAGGCATACATCCTCTACCGTAAGCAGAGAGAGAAGATCAGAAATATGAAGTCCACCATCCTTGACTACAAGGATCTGGTTGACAGCTACGTTAAGGTTACCGACTGGCGTGTTAAGGAAAACTCCACCGTTACATATTCTGTAGGTGGTCTGATCCTCAGCAACTCCGGTGCTATCACCGCTAACTACTGGCTCTCCGAGATCTATGACGACGAGATAGCAAATGCTCACCGTAACGCAGACATCCACATCCACGACCTGTCCATGCTGACCGGTTACTGCGCAGGATGGTCTCTTAAGCAGCTCATCCAGGAGGGTCTGGGCGGCGTTCCCGGCAAGATCACCTCTGCTCCCGCATCTCACCTCGCTACCCTCTGCAACCAGATGGTAAACTTCCTTGGTATCATGCAGAACGAGTGGGCTGGCGCACAGGCGTTCTCCTCCTTTGACACCTACCTTGCTCCCTTTGTAAAGGTAGACAACCTTTCCTACAGAGAGGTCAAGAAGTGCATCGAGTCCTTTATCTTCGGTGTAAACACTCCCTCCCGTTGGGGTACACAGGCTCCCTTCTCCAACATCACCCTCGACTGGACAGTTCCCGCCGATATGGCAGAGCTTCCCTGTATCGTAGGCGGCAAGGAGATGGACTTCTGCTACAAGGATTGTAAGAAGGAAATGGATATGGTAAACAAGGCGTTCATCGAGACTATGATCGAGGGTGACGCTAACGGACGTGGATTCCAGTATCCTATCCCCACCTATTCCATCACATCCGACTTTGACTGGTCCGAGACCGAGAACAACAAGCTTCTCTTCGAGATGACCGCAAAGTACGGCACACCCTATTTCTCCAACTACATCAACTCCGATATGGAGCCCAGCGACGTTCGTTCCATGTGCTGTCGTCTCCGTCTTGACCTTCGTGAGCTTCGTAAGAAGTCCGGCGGCTTCTTCGGCTCCGGTGAGTCCACAGGTTCTGTCGGTGTTGTTACCATCAATATGCCCCGTATCGCATATCAGGCGGTAGATAAGGCTGACTTCTACAAGAGACTTGACAAGATCATGGACATCTCCGCCCGTTCTCTCAAGATCAAGCGTACCATCATCACCAAGCTCCTTGAAGAAGGTCTCTACCCCTACACCAAGAGATACCTCGGCACATTTGCTAACCATTTTTCAACTATTGGCTTAGTTGGTATGAACGAGGTTGGTCTTAACGCTAAGTGGCTTGGCGGCGATATGACTACCAAAGAAACACAGGAATTCTCCAAGGAAGTTCTCAATCATATGAGAGAGAGACTCTCCGACTATCAGGAAGCATACGGCGACCTCTACAACCTTGAGGCTACCCCCGCTGAGTCCACCTCTTACCGTCTTGCAAAGCACGACCTTAAGAGATTCCCCGACATCAAGCACGCTTCCGAGCCCGGCGATACTCCTTACTACACCAACTCCTCTCACCTCCCCGTTGGCTACACCGAGGACATCTTTGAGGCACTTGATGTACAGGACGAGCTCCAGACTCTCTACACCTCGGGTACTGTATTCCACGCGTTCTTAGGCGAGAAGCTTGCCGACTGGACGGCTGCTGCAAACCTTGTTCGTAAGATCGCAGAAAACTACAAGCTTCCTTACTATACAATGTCTCCCACATACTCTGTATGCCGTAACCACGGTTATATCGCAGGCGAGGTCTACACCTGTCCCGAGTGCGGTGAAAAGACCGAGGTATACAGCCGTATCACCGGCTACTACCGTCCCGTACAGAACTGGAACAGCGGCAAGTCCCAGGAATTCAAGGACCGCCGCCTGTACGAAGTGGAACTGAACTCCGCTGCTGAACCGGTATCCGCAGACAAAACGGTCTCCGCGGATGCACCGGCAGTGTCCGCAGCCGTACTTGAAGACGGCGTGTACCTGATCGCCACGCAGACCTGTCCGAACTGCCGTGCGGCGGAAGCGAGACTGAGCGCAGCAGGAATTTCCTACACCAAGCTGTTCGCGGAAGATCACGCAAATCTCTGCCGTACCCTCGGCATCACGCAGGCTCCGACACTGATCGATGTCCGTGACGGATCGCTTACGATGTACGGCAATCTTTCGGAAATCGTGAAATTCTGTACAAAAAAATAAGATTTGCTTTGGACACCGTGGAGATATGCCCGTCTCCGCGGTGTTTTTTGCTCGGATTTTTGTCACATATTTAGTGGAAGAAAAATGTAAAAAGTAGTGACAATCCGAGAAGTTTGTGTTATAATGTATCTAATCTTACTTATGGAGGATATTTTTCAAAATGAAGAAATCTCTTTCCCTTATTCTCGCAGCTCTTCTCTGCGCTGCAATGACTCCCGCAGTTATGGCAGAAGAAGTTGCTGAAACTCCTGCTGTTGTTACCGACGTTGCTGTCATCGAAGAAATCGCTGCTGACGATGCAGGTATCATGCTCATCTCCGAAGAAGAAGGCCAGATCGTTGCAGCTGACGAAACCGAAGCTGCTGCAGTTGTTATTGATGCTGAAACCATCAATGCAATCGCTGTTCTCTGCGGTGTTGAAGTTACCCCCGAATTCGTTGACGCTCTTATTGCTCTTCTCGCTCCCGTTGAAGAAGTTGTTGCTGAAGAAGCTGTTGCTGAAGAAGCTGTAGTTGAAGAAGCTGTTGCTGAAGAAGCTGTAGTTGAAGAAGCTGTTGCTGAAGAAGTTGTAGCTGAAGAAGCTGTTGCTGAAGAAGCTGTTGCTGAAGAAGTTGTAGTTGAAGTTCCTGCAGAAGTTGCAGCACTTTACGCACTTGCTGAAACTTACGGTGTAGTAATCAATGACGAATTCGTTGCTCAGATTCTCGCTCTGATCCCTGTAGTAGAAGTTGCAGTTGAAGAAGTTGTTGCTGAAGAAACTGCAATCGTTGAAGAAGTTGTTGAAGAAGAAGTTGTCGTTGAAGAAGTTTCCAAGTATCCCGTAATCCTTGAAGAAACTCCTACCTTCGGTCTTCTCACCAAGATTCTCAGCATCTTCACCTTCCGCGGTTAATTTATCCTTTCCGTATCTCCAGCGGCTGTATCTCGGTACAGCCGCTTTTCTTTTACTGCGGATACCCGCATTTTGATAAGTTTTCCCCATTTTTTTGGTGATTCTTATAAGAAATTTTTTCCGGAAAATAGTGACAATCCGAAAAGATTGTGATATAATATGAGTAATCTATCTTAGGAGGATTTTATAAAAATGAAGAAGGCTCTTTCTCTCATTCTCGCAGCTCTTCTCTGTGCTGCAATGACTCCCGCAGTTATGGCTGAAGAAGCTGTTCCCGCTGTTGACACTGTTGTTGACGAAGCAATCGTTGACGAAACTCCCGCTGTTGTTGAAGAACTCGAAGCAGTTGAAGTTGTTGTTGACGTAAATGCAGTTGTTGCTCTCGCTGCAACCTACGGCATCGAAGTTACCCCTGAAGTTGTTACCATGATCCTGAACAGCGGCATCGAACTCAACGAAGTTACCCTTAAGGCTGCTGCTGTAGCATTCGGTCTCGAACTTCCCGACGAATTCATCACCGCTCTCATCACCCTCATCGCTAACACTCCCGCTCTCATCTCTGAAGAAGTTGCAGTTGAAGAAGCTGTTGCTGAAGAAGTTGCAGTTGAAGAAGCTGTTGCTGAAGAAGTTGCAGTTGAAGAAGCTGTTGCTGAAGAAGTTGCAGTTGAAGAAGTTGTAGCTGAAGAAGTTGTAGCTGAAGAAGCTATCGCTGAAGAAGTTGTAGTTGAAGAAGTTGTTGCTGAAGAAGAAGTTATTCTCAACATCACCAACGACCCCTTCCTCGCTCCTGTTCGCAAGACCGCTAAGGTTGCTGTTGAAAAGACCATTATCGCTGGTGAAACTGGTTCCGCTACCTTCCTTACTCCTGTTACTGTTGTAACCAAGGCGAACGGTGAAAAGACCGTTATCGCTGGTGAAACCGGTTCCGATACCTTCCTTACTCCCGTTACTGCTGCAACCAAGGCTAACGCTGAAAAGACCGTTATCGCTGGTGAAACCGGCTCTGCTACCTTCCTTACCCCCGTTACTGTTGTAACCAAGGCGAACGG
>JAZNKU010000260.1:0-6810 GCA_045578685.1 Eubacteriales bacterium | reverse complement strand
GGTTCTTATAGTCAAGAAGCAGTGCCATAACGTTGACAGCTCCGTTTTCGCCTGCGATAGTTATAAACTCGCTTATCTGTGCCAGAGTAAATCCGTGAAGGAAGTGTTCTACAGATACGTCGTCCTTTGCGATACGGTCGTATACGGTAATACGGTCAAGATATGCTACGATATGATTGACCTGACGGGTATATCTTCTGAATTCGAACTTCTGTACCTCGAAGCGATGATTCATATCTATATTATGTCTCTCATAATCTATACGCTCAACATATGCCTGACAGTGCTTGAAACCGATAGCGATTTCGTTATGGAAGTCGTAGTCCTCTACCTCGATTCCGTGCTTTTCTCTGCCCTTAAAACGGTAGAAGGGGATCATACATCCCTTATATCTGTCCGCTTTGACCGTTTTTTTATCAATAACAGGCTCCCATACCTGTTCAAAGGGCTGCTTTAATCCGTTACTGGTAAAATATTTCTGCCATGCGGAAACATCATCCTGTTTCATATTCATAGGATGGGCTACGCAAACAGCACTCTTGTCATTTATCACATACCCGGTACCGTCCGCCTTTATTGCACCCGTATCGGTCAGGGTAAAGGTCACGCCGTCCTGCTCCCATACCAGAAGCTTTGCAACACGAAGAAGCAGAGGATTGTTAAAATAAGAATCCTTCCACATGCTTCCCGCTCTGCCTGTTCCGTCTAAAAACTCCTCAAACAGCTTATCACCGCGGTTTTTTACGATCTTCTTGACGTTCTTTTTAAGCTCTGTGAAATCATTTTTGGCAATTTCATATTTGTCGGGATCTGCACCCTTCTTGGGCAGGGATTTCGGAGTTTTGCCGTCAGATGTTTCAATCGTAAAACTGAGATCGGGCTGCATACGCACACGTGCCGTAATATTGCCGAGGTCATATACCTTGGTGCCGTCTGCGCTGAGTCCTACGTCTGAGAGATACTTGTCTCTCAGCACGTCCTCGGATACACCGCGAAGTTTGGCATACTCGTCAAGCTCGTGATACTTTTCCGCAAAGAGCATTGCTGCGCGGGTATCGTTATACATATTTGCCATACGGAAGGCTTTGAGGGGCGGGGCATCGTTGCCGGATACGGAGGATCTCCAGGAGGGTGCGCGTTTTGTCAATTCCGCCATAAGCGCACTGTCAGCATAACGGCATATGGGATAAGCAAGAAACATCTTCTTGCTTCTTCCCGTTAAGCCCAGGTTAAGGTCGGCAAGCTTACCCAGCGCCTCCATAAACGTTGACATATCGATATGTTCAAGGATCTCCGCAGCCTCAGGACAGAGTCCGGGCTTGTCGTATGAAGCAACAATATCTTTACTTCGGCTATAACGACATTCTTCAGGGCCTTCGTGCAATGTAAGCAGCCTTGCTAAAATAAAGGGCTGTGCTTCTCTGCCGTCCTTATATTTGATGCAAGGAAGAGCGTCCATTGTTATACTGTAAAAATTATTAAGATCATACCCGATCTTATTGATAGGGTTGTTCACGTCGGTGAGATAACATCTCTCAAGTTCGGGAGTATCCTCGGGTACCTCCACTTTTTCGCCCAGCTTGTTTTTAACAGCCGCATTTTTATCGATATTCTCCTTTACCTTTGCCGCCTTTTTGTGTGATCCAAGAATATCGTACATCTTGCTCACGTGATCTTCGGAAAGGATATCAACAAACAGCTCCATAAACGCAGAGATATTCTTAAACTCCTTCGGGGAGGCTTCGTCCCACGGCATGGATATTATAATATCTGCCATTGCGGCGGCAATATTGCCGTTTGTACGGCCGAGGTATAGCTTTTCCATAGCCTTTGTTCTGTAGTTAAAGAAAAAATCCACCTTCTGTTTATCAGGTACGTTATTCCAACATGCCGTGTTTTTCAGTGCATACTCTTTTACCGTATTTACCGTAAAGGATACGCCGCTGTCTATAAGCTGAGCGATAAAGTTTTCAACCTTACAATATTCAAAAACAGTTTCGTTTATAACAATATTTTTATTACGGATATCTACCTCTTTCAAAGACTTACATCCGTAAAACGCTCCGCTTTCTATTCTTTCAACCGAATCGGGAATGGTGATACTCGTAAGACTATCGCAATATCGGAATGCGCAATCACCTATACTTGTTACCGACTCGGGGATGGTGATACTTTTAAGATTTCCGCATCCCTCGAACGCAGAGCCGCCTATACTTGTCACCGAATCGGGGATGTTAATACTTGTAAGATTATAACATCTATCGAACGCAGAATCACCTATATTTGTTACACTATTGGGAAGGGTGACACTTTTAAGATTTCCGCATCCCTCGAACGCAGAGCCGCCTATACTTGTCACAGAATCAGGAATGATAATACTTGTAAGATTTCCGCATCCGCTGAACATAGAGCCGCCTATGCTTGTCACCGAATTGGGGATGGTGATACTTGTAAGACTGTCGCAGTATTGGAATGCGTAATCACCTATACTTGTTACAGTATCGGGGATAGTAATGCTTGCAAGGTGTCCGCACCCATGGAACGCAAAATCACCTATACTTGTTACACTATCGGGGATGGTTATACTTGTAAGATTATAACAGTTACTGAACGCAAAACGACCTATTCTTGTAACCGAATCGGGAACGGTAATACTTGTAAGATTATAACAGCTACTGAACGCAGAATCACCTATATTGGTCACCGAATCGGGAACGGTAATACTTGTAAGATTATAACAGCTACTGAACGCAGAATCACCTATATTGGTCACCGAATCGGGGACGGTAATACTTGTAAGATTTACACACCAACTGAACGCAGAATCACCTATACTTGTTACACTATCGGGGATCACAACATTTGTATCTTCTCCGTTGTATTTTACAAGAACACCGTTTTCGATATTAAAATCCATAATACTGCTCATTTTACTCTCCTTAAAACTAATTGTTTTATAAAATCTGTTACGGGTTTAGTCCGATATACTGTATTTGATATTGTTTAACTTTGCATATTCTTCTGCGTAGCTGCCCTCAGGCACGTGCAGAGTTACCCTTTTGAACGAACGGTTCTTCTTGTCCTCATCGCTTACTGTAAATTCAGGGGTTTCAAAAACCTCTCCGTGGGTCATAAATGCTTCATCGTCCACGCTCGTAACCGATGCCGGTACAGTAATATCACAAAGATTCACACAGCCGTAAAATGCTCCGCTTCCTATTATTTCAACCGAATCGGGAATAACAACACCGGTAATATTAAACTTGGCAAAAAATGCAGAATCCGATATTTCCTTTACCGTATCGGGGATCTTAACATCAGCGGCATCACCGTAATAGTCACACAGCACGCCGCCAACGATTATAAAACCGTTTTTATCTGCTAAAGCATTGCATTCATAAAATGCACCCTTTTCTATCCTTACAGAGCTGCCTTCAAAGCAAACCGACTTAAGAGAATCGCAAAACTTAAAAGCACCGTTGCCTATATGAGTTACAGAAGCGGGGATATTTACAGACACAACGCCAAAACATCTCATAAACGCACCCTCACCGATGCTTGTAACGGTATCGGGGATCATAACCTCCGTGTCTTTTCCGGTGTACCTTACAAGAACACCGTCCTCGATAATAAAATCATTAATGTCGTTCATCCTGTTTCTCCTTAAAACTTGTTAATTGTGATATAGGTTCTCGATCAGATGTCTGTATTATATCACAGCCCGCTGTACCATAAATCGGACAGCAGGCTGGGTCTTGCAAAAATTAATTAATTATTCACGCTATGCTCGCATATGGGGCTGTTTTCAGATAATGCCTTGAAGGTATAGCCGTTCTCAAGGCCCCATATGATTATCTTCTCTACCGCATCCACGCTATAGCCGTGGATATCGTGCTGAAGAACCACGCTGTAGTGGTTTGCGGGGATACGCTCGGTTACATTCTTGAATACTCCCTCTGCTGACTTGGTACCCCCTGCGTCGTTAGAGTCCACATTCCAGTCAAAGTATCTATAGCCCATTTCTTTTACTTTTTGGGTAAGACGGGTCATTATACCCTCGTTGTATTTTTTACTTATGGCATTTGATCCGCCGCCGGGGAAACGCAGTATCTTTCTGAAATTTTTTATCTTTCCTTTGATGGCGTCCTCTATAGCGGTAAGATCCTTGAAATATTCTTCATCGCTTGAATATAGGACCTCGTATTTATGTGTGTTTGTATGCATTGCAACGGTATGTCCCTCCGCCTCCATACGGGCAAGCAGGTCGAGGTTGCCCGTGTTTACTACAAAGAAGGTCGCCTTGATATCATACTTTTTAAGCACGTCAAGAAGCCTTGCGGTATGCTTGCCCGGACCGTCGTCAAAGGTGAGATAAACCACCTTACCGTTGGGATTGAGGGGTGCTGTATGAAGCACCTCGCTTTCCTTTCCCTCTTCTATTTCGGGCATCTCTACCTTCTTTTGTACAGTAACCGGTCTGGTTGCCGTGGTGGTGTTGTTATATCCGTCGGTGACGGAATAGGTAAGGGTATATTTACCCTCCTTTGCGGTATTGACGCTGCCGCTGACGGTAACCTTATCGGTCAGGACTCCGTCAACATTGTCTGACGCCTCATAGCCCGGATCCTTAAAGCTGCCGCCCTCCGCAATAATAAACTCGCCGTCACCGTACAGCTTTATCTCAGGGGGGATGGGATCGTCGTAGAATATGTCACGCACCGTTTCAAACTTGTTTCCCGAGGAGTCGGTAACGCTGTAATATACCTTGCCCTCCTTTTCGCCTGCTACAACAAGTGAGGTTATATCTCCGTCGTAGTTGTCCGATGCCGTATAGCCCTCCTCCTCGTATCTGTGTCCGGGGAGGGTATAGTGACCCTCTATATGCTTTAACTCTATCACAGGTGCAACGGTATCCACCACAGAAACGCTTCTCTTTTTTGTGGAAGTGAATTTTTTTGTGCCTATATAGTAATCAAGTATATATTCGGTAGTATATTCCACGCTGTAGCTGCCCACCTTTGTTACATCCACATCCGAGGATATCTTAACCTCACACTCGGTAGGCTCCTTCATAAATATACTGCCTCTGAAATCGGCAGAAGCACCCTCTTCGGTATATTCGCTTCCGTACTCGATCACAATATTTTCTTCTCCCTTCAGAGTAACGGCAAGTGTAAAATCGTTGAGATAGATAAGTATACCAAGAGTTGTAATAACAACCGCAATCACACAGGCAAGGATAAGTATCACCTTGCCCGCCTTTATTCTATTTTTATTTCTGTTTTCGTTATTCTTTTTCATGATAATATTTTAACATATCGTATTATTTAATTCAACAGCTTGTGACATTTTTCTTGAGTTTTTTGCGACGGTGTGATATTATAAATACAAAGGAGGTATTTATAATGGAATATAATGATTTTTACAGCAGGTATTTCCCGTTTTGGAATGATCTGTCCGAAGAGGACAAGGCTATGCTCTGCGATAATACCTTCACAACCCATTTTGAAAACAAGCAAACAGTCCATAACAACCTTGAGTGTACCGGACTGTATATAGTCAAAAGCGGAAGACTCCGTCTGTATATCCTCTCGGAGGAGGGCAGAGAGATAACTCTCTACCGTCTGTCACCCGGCGAGATGTGTATGCTTGCGGCATCCTGTGTTATACAGAGTATTACCTTCGATGTTTATCTTGATGCCGAGCTTCCGAGCGAATGCTATATGATAAACGCCTCCGCCTTCGGCGAGGTCACCGAGCGTAACCCCACCATGAAGATCTTTGCCCTTGAAAAGACGGTAGAACGCTTCTCGGATGTTATGTGGGTAATGCAGCAGGCATTATTTGTCAGCCTTGACAAGCGTCTTGCCATATTCCTGCTTGACGAGATTTCCTCAAGCGGTGATAGCCGTATAACTATGACTCAGGAGCAGATCGCAAGACACCTCGGCACCGCCCGAGAGGTAGTGACCCGAATGTTAAAGCATATGGCGGCTGACTCTGTCCTTGAGATAAGCAGAGGCGCAATAACGATTATTGATAAAAATAAATTAAGGAGCATCGCTTACTGATGCTCCTTTATATTTTTATCCTAAAAGTGCCAGGATTCCCGCCTTGTTCTTTGCTCCGACCGAACGGTTGATCTCACGGCCGTCCTTGAAGATGACAAGCGTGGGGATACTCATTACTCCGTACTGTGCCGCAAGCTCACCGTCCAAATCTACGTTTACCTTACCTACGGTCACATCCTCTCTTTCTTCGGCTATACGGTCCAGCACGGGTGCTACCATCTTGCAGGGACCGCACCAATCTGCGTAGAAGTCTACTATCGCAACACCGTCGCGTTTAAGGATCTCGTTTTCAAAGTTGTTAAGATTTAATTTTTTTACTGACATTATTTTATCCTCCTATCAGAAGTTTTTTTCTTTTGTGATTATATTATACCCTGTTTGATTTTATTATTCTGTGACTTTTGTCACACTTATTGAAAAACTTTTTTCTTTTTGATATAATCGTACCATAATCAATTCAAGAGGTTATAAAAATGAAGAACGTTATGATATTCGGCGACAGCTATTCTACCTTTCACGGCTATATTCCCGAGCATTACGCCGCCTACTACTGGCAGGAGCCTGACCCATGCCACGGCTTAAACAAGCTCGAACAGACCTGGTGGCATCAGCTTATGTGCGAGACAAACTCAAATATCGTCATCAACGACAGCTGGTCCGGTTCTACCGTTGGCTACACCGGTTACGAGGGAGAGAACACCGAGGTAAACTCCTTTATCGCAAGACTGGAAAAATATAT
>JAZNKU010000259.1:0-2742 GCA_045578685.1 Eubacteriales bacterium | reverse complement strand
GGAGCTCCGCCGTGCTCAAGATAGCTTGAGTTATGATAATGCTCAACAAAGGAACGGTTCTGTGTAAAACAGCAAGTAAGCTCTACCTTAAGCTTATACTCGGAAAGATCGGCACGGTCTCTGCCCTGAGTTTCGGTAGCCCAGATAACGGGCTGGGTCATAGGTGTACCCGCCGCCTCAAGCACATAGTCGCTGATACCGTGCTCATAATAATACTCGGTGGTCTCAAAGCCTCCGTTACCCTCAAATTTAAGAACAAACTTAATTCCGCTATTCACAACCGCCTGCTTATGGAGCATCTCGGTGAAAAAGTCACGGGGCATATTGATATCGGTAAAGACCTCAAGGTCGGGTCTCCACTTGATTATCGTACCTGTACGGCGCTTGTCAAGAGGAGTTATCTTAAGTTTTGATGCGGGATTACCCTTCTTGAAATTGATCTCATAGAGGTTACCGTCACGGTAGCTCTTTACCTCCATATATTCAGAGGAGAACTGAGTGGCACAGGCACCGAGGCCGTTAAGACCGAGAGAATATTCGTAGTTGCCGCCGCCCTGGTTGTTGTTATACTTACCGCCTGCATAGAGCTCACAGAATATAAGGTCCCAGTTGTAGCGCTTTTCCTTTTCGTTATAGTCAAGGGGCATACCTCTTCCTCTGTCCTCTACCTCGATGGACATATCACGAAAAACGGTAACGGTAATGATTTTACCGAAGCCCTCTCTTGCCTCGTCTACAGAGTTAGAGACTATCTCAAAGACCGAATGCTCACATCCCTCAAGACCGTCAGAGCCGAAGATAACTCCGGGACGCTTTCTGACCTTATCGGGACCCTTCAATAACGTAATATCGTCATTAGAATAGCTTGCTTTTGTGTTAGCCATTAAAATTCTCCTTATTGAAAATTCTCAATTTATGTGTTAAAATGTTTTCGGGTGATAATATGCTTGAATTATGCAAATACGTTTTTAAAAACGAAAATATCGAATATATAGGGATTTTGCCTATAGATAACTGTAAAATAATCAATCAGTCTCTTTACGAGCGTACCTGTCCCTGGGCTAAAAGTGTTATTCTCTTTCTCGTCCCCTATTATACGGAGGATAAGCCCGAGCGCAATATTTCTCTTTACGCCGTCCCACGCGACTACCACGCTTATATGTCAGAGCTTACCGACAGAGTCGTGCAAAGGCTTCAGTATATGCAGCCCGACAGACGCTTCCGCGGTATGGCAGACCATTCTCCTATTGCAGAAACCTCTACTGCCGCAATGGCAGGACTTGGAATCATTGGCGACAACTACCGACTTATAAATGAAAAATACGGCTCATATGTCTTTATCGGCGAGATATTTACCGATATGGTAACAAATGAAATTCCAAAAGAAATATCCTTCTGTTATCATTGCGGAGCCTGCACCGAGGCTTGTCCCTCAAGGGATAACTGTCTCTCCGCACTTACACAACAAAAGGGAGAGCTTGATGAAAAGACGATCCTTCTTATGAAGCAATGCAATACTGCCTGGGGCTGTGATATCTGTCAGAAGGTGTGTCCATATAACAAGGAGATCGCAGTTACACCAATCGACTTCTTTTGGCAGGACAGAATTTTTGAGCTTACACCCAAGATACTGGATAATATGTCGGATGAGGAACTTTCCGGACGCGCATTTGGCTGGCGTAAAAGAAAAACGATTTCAAGAAACATAAAACTGCTTACAGAGTAATATACTATAAGCGGTGATATATGTGGGTTATGATAAATACAGATCTCTTCTGTCTTACCGTTACGGACAGCTGAAGAAAAACGGACTATGGAATATCGCTGTGCGTGCGGTCAGATACGCACGGCGGTATTTCCTTATTTCGAGGCTAATCCGTTACGCCTCGTATATCATTGCAGCTGTCGAGACCAGTGCTGTTCTGTTAGTAATCCTGTCTGCATTGGTGATTCTTTTACCCGTAGCCCTTATAACTTTCGGCATAACCGTAATATTAAGCACATCTAAGTACAAGAGCTACACTGCCCTTATATCCGAGGATATAAAGCACCGTAAGGTTGTCGTTATAGATGCAAAAAGAGGATATTTTCTCAAAAAGCAGAGATATCTCAACAATATGGCAAGATGCTTCAGAAACGAAGGATATACAGTGCTTGTTATATCCCATTCCTTTATCCACGACAGATTTCTTGTGGCAAAAAAAGCACAAGAACGGATATGGGTGTTAAAGCTAAACTTCTTTTTTGTTCTGAAAAAGAAGCTGAACACGGATGATATTGTCTACATCTATTGAGATAATATCACACAATAAGTCCCATAAACGGGACTTATGCGTGGATTAAGATATCCATTGCGGAGTCTGCATCCTTACAGAGAGCGTTATAATACTCGGTACAGAGGAAAACTATATCCTCGTCTGTAATTTCGGAATACTTGGCGAGAGCGGCGGCAACGCCGTTCTCTTTTGTATATTCACAGATCTCCTTGGAGGAATCGTCACGGTCAAAAAGCAGACCTGCCGCAAGACCCATCGCCATATAGCTTACGGGTAATCCCTGCTTTTTTGCAAGCTTGATAGCACCGGGAAGTCTGTCTGCGGATGAAAGCTTACGCTTGGTATCGTTACCCACTCTTGCCACGGTATCACCAAGGAGCTTGTTATCATAACGTGTAAGCAGATCAAAGGAGTGAGCGTTAAGATCAGCTATGTCCGCACCATGCTTTTTTGCAAGGCTCTGTGC
>JAZNKU010000258.1:0-9364 GCA_045578685.1 Eubacteriales bacterium | reverse complement strand
TCTCAACATAGGTGCCTGCGATTATTACACTATGGTATATTGTAACGGTTCCTACGTCGGCTTTCACCGCGGAGGAATGGTGTCCTTTTCCCTTGATATCACCTCCTTTATTAAAGAAGGCAAAAACCGCATAACTATCGCCGCCTTTGACGATGAAAGAAGCGACGACACCCCCAGCGGCAAGCAGTCTATGGATTTTTACCCCTCGGGTACTATGTACACCCGTACCACGGGAATATGGCAAAGCATATGGCTTGAGAACACCCCCTCTGCATATATCAAAAGCATCAAAATGACTCCCAACGCAGCCGAGGGTGAAATAAATATTGAAGTAAAGACCGAAAACGCAGAAGAACTCGATCTTTATGTAAAAGCAAGCTTCAAGGGTAAGCCTATGGCAGAAACGGTAAAGCATATAGCTTGGGATCATATCAGCTTTACCCTGCCTTTAATGGAAAAACACCTTTGGGATACCGAAAACCCCAACCTCTACGATATAGAATTTACCTTAGGCGAGGACAAAGTTACAAGCTATTTCGGACTCCGTGATATCGCTCTGCGTAATGGAGTAACCTACCTTAACGGAAAGCCTGTGTTCCAGAGACTTGTGCTCGATCAGGGCTTTTATCCCGAGGGAGTTTACACCGCACCCACCGAGGAAGCTCTTTATCAGGATATCATAAATGCCAAAGCTCTTGGCTTCAACGGCGCAAGACTTCATATGAAGGTTTTTGAGGAGAGATTTCTCTATCACTGCGACCGACTGGGCTATCTTGTATGGGGAGAATATCCTAACTGGGGGCTTGGTACAGGCAACGGCGCAATATCCTATCAGAACATGGCGTCCGAATGGTTTAACGAAGTACTGCGCGATTACAACCATCCCGCAATAATCGGCTGGTGTCCCATGAACGAAACAGGACACAACGTTGACGTTGAGCTTGTACGTCACCTCTATGAAATAACCAAGGCATACGACCCTACCCGTCTCTTTATCGGAGTTTCAGGCTTCCATCACGTGGAAGGCTGCTACGATATGCTTGACTGCCACGATTACAATCAGGATCCCGTTTCATTTAAAGAAAGATACGCACCCTTAAACGAGGGCAAGCCCTGCGACTATATCCACGAGACCCTGTACAAGCAGCCTGTATGGGAAAGAAGCCACAAGCTCTGCTTCCTGTCCGAATACGGCGGTGCACGCTGGGTAGCCGACCCCGACAAGAAAACTGACGGTGACTGGGGCTACGGCAACGCTCCAAAGACAGAAGAGGAGTTTTACGAAAGATACAAGCTGCTCACCGATGCCCTGCTTGACAACAAGGGGATCTCCGCATTCTGCTACACTCAGCTCTATGATATCGAGACCGAAATGAACGGACTTTTTACCTATGACAGACGCCCCAAGTTTGATGTTGAGAGGATATATAAGATAACCTCACGCAAGGCAGCAGTAGAGGAATAAGCAGACAATCTGCTCATTATTATGAAATCCATACTTCGTATGGGTGAAATCCATCAAAGATGGGTGAAATCGTTGCACGGTGATAAATGACACCCCGTATCTTTGATACGGTTGGTGGAATTATGCAAGGAACTTACCAAAGGTAAGTTGTCGCAAATCCGTGCTTTGCACGAGTTAAGGAAAAAACACGGTACTGATTTTTTGATCCGTACCGTGTTTTGTTTTATTTTAATACTTTCTTCTCACTATAAAATAGCATATCCAATATATCGCAATAAGCGAGAACACGCCCACGCCTATCCAGCTTGCGATATCCTGAAGGGATAAAAGGGAGAGAACTATCACCGCAAGGCATCCTAAGATCACGTAAAAGCTGAACGCCCAGCTTCTTGCCTTATGGACGATGGCTATGTTTCTCTCATCATTTTCGGCTATCTCACGCCTTTTCAGCTTTTCTTCGCTTGTGATGATATTTTTCTTAATAAGTGCCAGTCCTACAACGGTCAGGGTAAGACCAAAGGATGAAACGAACTCATTGTCCGTTTTGGTTATAAGACCCACAGCTATCATAGCTACACCCAATACGATATATATGATATTGGTCCAAAGCCTTATCTTCATTCTTTTCTTAAAATCCATCTCAGTTTTCCTCCTCAAATATAAATACTTCCTCGATAGTCTTGCCAAAATGTTTTGATATCTTTTGGGCAAGCTGTAGGGATGCGTTGTATCTGCCGTTTTCAAGGGAGATCACCGTCTGCCGTGTTACTCCCACAGCCAATGCCAGCTCATCCTGAGTTATACATTTCTCTTTTCGTAATTCTTTAATTTTATTATCCAAAACACCGCCTCCTTATGTAAAGTAAGCTTTACATTCATAATATAGCATATTATTTTCAATATGTCAAGTGTACTTTACATTTTTGTTTAAAAAATAACGACCGTTAGTACGAACGGTCGCTTTTTTAACAATTATTCCTTTGCGTATTCTCTTAACTTTTCGGCGATCTCGTTAAATTTCGGATCGGTTCTGTACTCCGACATCTCATTCGACTCTATCATCCAATCAAGGATCACCTTTGAATGATTTCCGCCCTTTTCGGGGATCCATCCTCCGTCCGAATAACCTTTAAGTATAGGCGACGTATGGGGTGCCTCTGGGTCATAGGTATCTGCGTGTATGGCAAAATCGGCTCCCTTTTCAAGCCAATACCACAGCCCTTCCGTATCCTTATCCAAAAGACAGCCCGAAACCAAACGACTGCACGCTCCTACACCAAATTCAGCCTCATACTGATAGTCGCCGTCGGGAAAGATAAGCTCTATAATATCTATTTCCAACTTATGCATTGCTTTTCTTTCTTCATATGAGCATATAAGCTCCCCGTTGTCATCTCGGTGATCGGCGGTATTGCCTATCATCGACAAAAGGTCAACTATCAGAGAACGCATATAACGCTGTCGCTCAGAAAATCCCTCATTGCCGTCCCATCTATAGACCATGTAGTTTTCATAGGTGTAATTATGAGGCGGTAATTTCCTTGCTGTCTCGTTTTCCTTTTCGGTTTCTCCGGCGTAACCATATGCCGTAGCAAGCAAACGTAACGTTTTATATCGGACCGTGTCATCAATGCATTCCGAAAGTATTCGGTTACATAGGTCATAAACCTCACCGTAGTCTGTTATCCTTTTACGGGAATATTCGCCCACTATTGCCGAGGCAAGTTTCAACATCAGATTGTAATTCCCGGGATATTCTCTGTTAGCTTCCCTTAAGATCTCGGTGTGCTTTTCAAATTCGCCTTTTTTCAAAAAAGAATTCGCTTTATCAATATATTTTCCTATCTCAGCATCGTTTCTTTCAAGATCGATCCCTAGAAGCGTATCCGAGGCAACCCCGAAAAAATGACATAGAGAGGGAATCTGCGAAATATCGGGCATAGTTCTTTCACATTCCCATTGGGACACGGCACGGGAGGATATCCCGAGATATTCTGCCAACTGCTCCTGTGTAATATCCTTTTCACGGCGCAAACGCCTTATGTTTGATCCTATAGACATGATCTACCTCCGTAGTAAAAACTCAAAAGCGCTTTTGTAAGTTAATTATACCCCGCCGATCAAAAAAATTCTATGATGTATTTACAGATAGGTTGTATAGTATTACTTTGATTTTATGCTTTCTATATATTCTTTGACAAGCTCCCAGTTCTTATCGGTATTATATTTTCCGAGAAGAAACTTACGTACGTCCTTTTCAAGAACCGGAGCCTTGTATTCGGTATCCTCGCCGGTCATAAGATAATCCACGGACACATTAAAGAAATCAGCTATACGCTTCATAGTTTCCTGACGGGGAAGCAGACCTTTGTATTTCCAGTTTGAGGTGCAGGATTTGCTGACACCCACTATCCGCGCAACCGCACAGGGTCTGACATTATTATCGTTGCACAGTCCAATAAATCTGTCCCAAAAGCTTTGAATCATAATTACCCTCCATTTATATAAAAATCATATAGAATCAGACATTAACAAAATACACTCTTAATTTTTTCACTACACACCCTACTTTTCTCATACGACCGCAAGCACGCACGAGGTTCAACAAGTTGAACCTCAACGTATTCCCACTATCACAAAAATTCGATAGAATACCCGATTGTTGATTTCACGAAGTTCAATTAGTTGAACCTCGAAACAGCTACATCAACTACAAGTTATGATATTATACTGTCAATTTAATTCCTGCGAGGTTAAATAAGTTGAACTTCAAACATATCCACCGACTATCATAAAAACACGATAGAATATCTGGGTGTTGATTTCACGAGGTTCAACAAGTTGAACCTCTGCCTATTCTCCAATGTCACTGTCATATGATAATATATCCGTCGTTGTTACTCTCAAAAAGGTTCTATAAGTTGAACCTGCACACAGAAAAGTTTTATTAAAATCCTGTTATCCTAACTACGAGAGGTGATGATTTTGTTCACATCTCTTCTGCTTGAAAGTAAAACAACCTTATCCCCATAGCTTTCTAATATATGTTTGATTTCCTTCATATTTTTGTTTTGAAATTTATCCGTCCATTTAAGAAGATCTATTACTGACCTAAGGGTTTCTTTCTTACTTTTTTCAATTCCATACTTTCTTTTTATAAAACGGCGAATTATCCTATATTTATAAAGATACTCCGGAATATCCAACACATAAATGACATCGGCATCATTAAAACTCTGTCCTACCCAAGAATAATAGACGCCCTCTATGATCCAATTATCATTTTTAAGTATTTCCTTGAACATAGAGTTTCTTTTATCAACAGGCATTTTAACTCCGTAAACATCAGCCGTATTGTCCCAATAAATATCGTCCAGATCAAACCGAGGAATATTAAATTTTCCGGAAAGATGCTTGGCTAAATAGGTCTTGCCCGAACCGCTGCACCCGATAATATGTATTTTCATAATTTCTTCAGTCTCTACTTTTATTTGACGGTTATAGTTCGTTTAACATGTTTATTATATCATACGTTTTACTTATATTCAACCAAACGGAGATTTTTTTGATAGTTCAAAGTATTCAATCGCAAAATAATACCTTTATCTTATTTTGGTTTTATGATAGAATAAAACCGAAAAAACAGGAGGTACGCTTATATGAACGATACATACTCAATAACAAATAATATAGCTTTATACAGAAAAAGAAAGGGATACACTCAGGAGCAGTTAGGTGAGCTTCTTGGGGTTACAAACCGTGCAGTATCAAAGTGGGAATCGGGGATTTCCATGCCTGATATTATGTTGATGCCAAAGATATCACAAGCCCTTGATATAACACTTGAGGAACTTTACGGAATCAAAACAAGAGAAGAAAAAATTAAAGCCGACGATTTTCCCGCTTATATTAACAAAAAAATGACCGAACTTTTTCACGAACATGCCCAAGGGGATAAATATTTCAACGGTTTGTCGGACGATAAAAGTCTGAGACATACCTTTGATTCTATAAACAAAGGTTGGGAGATGACCTGTATTTCGGATATAAATGGAGCGGTTTATGTATCTAAAGATTTTTCCTTTGCCGAGCTTGACTACAAGACACCGGAAAGCGAGGATATCTTTGAATCAAGGGAAATAGGAGCGGTGATACAAAAGCTATCCTCCGGCAATGTAAGAAAGATACTGGCTTATATGTATAAAAACTCCTTTGCAGATAACGAAACACCGAACAAAGAATTTTTGCTGAGCGATATAGAAAAGCAATGCGGGCTAAACGAGGACGAAGCGTTTGAAGCAATGGAAAAGCTTAATGCTATAGGTATAGTTGAAGCCTACGTGCACGAAAACACCACCGAATACGTATTCTTAAAATCCCGCGCCGTTTTTGCGTTAGTCGCCTTCAAAGCGATAAAGCTTATCTCCAAGGATCCTACGTGGCATATCGTCAGGGATACGTCCACGATAACCGATTATGCCTTTGAAAAGTTATGGTAAACTATTAAGATAACAAGACCTCGGTTGCAACCGAGGTCTTGTCCTTTAATTACGCATTGTTTTAATGTATTCCTTAATTATCATCGCAGAGTTTTCTGCCGCCTTCTTGGCAAAGACTGCATAATCGCCGCCCTCCTCGTCGCTGATGGCACGAAGTACGGCAAAGTCCACACCGTTTATGTAGCAGATCTGGGCAACCGAGCCGCCCTCCATCTCACAGGCAACTGCATCGAAGGTGTCACGTATCCAATTTTTCTTTTCGCGTTCTGCAATAAACTGATCGCCCGAGGCGATAGTTCCCTCTTTATAGTTTAGACCGCTTGCACGAAGGCAGTCGATGATAGCGTTATTAATTCTCTCGCTTGCGGGGAACTTGACTATATTTATACCCGAGATAAGACCCACGGGGTCACCGATAGCGGAGGTGTCCATATCGTGCTGACAAAGATCGCGAGCAACAGCCACGTCAAAGACCTTAAGGTCAGACACAAGAGAACCTGCAACACCTACGTTTATGATCTCCGCAGGTGCGAACTTAAGTATCATGGTCTGAGCGCAAGCCGCGGCAAAGACCTTGCCCACACCGCATACCGCAACAACTACGTCTTTAGAGTAGAGCTTGCCTACGGTATACTCGATACCGCTTATTACGGTAACTTCCTTGTTTTCCATCTCCGAGATTATACCTTCGGCTTCTATCGTCATAGCACAGATTATTCCTGTCATATTTTTATCCTTTCTGTTCTTCGTATTCCGGTACATATTTTGAGAAGATGTCAACATATCTTGACCCGAAGGTAACAGATGTTATCTCTGAAAACAACATTTCCCAAAGTTCTGTTTCCCAAACACCCTCACAGTCAAAGACCTTTATCCTCACCCTGTCCTTTAACACCTTAACTATTCTACCTATGGCAAATTCACAATTGTTCAGATCTGTATCTTCTATCTCTATTATGATATTTCTATTAGCTTTGTCAAGATCGGAAAATACCGATCTCCAATCTGTAATATCCACATCAGGCACAACAAGCTTATCCGGCAAACCTTCTTCTGTGTTGATTTCAAGATATTTACTGCCGACAATTTTAGCTTTCACCGCATCCTTTATTCTACAGATACAATAACCGTTCAGTATAAAATCCTCTTCACGGGCACCGAGAAAAAGACGTTCACTAACCTTTATGGGATAATAAAACTCATTATGGTAATTATATTTCATTTGCACACTACAAAGCTTTGGCGGAGATATACAATCATTCAACAACTGTCTGATTTCGTATTTTTTCATTTTTCAAACCTCCTGTCAAGAATATATAAATCCAAGCCTCCCTTGCCTAAAGGGAGGCTCCTTTTACGGATAAATAAAATCGTTTTCTTTAGAGTTCAAGATATCAAGATATCTCTTTGCCTCGGCCTTTGCAAGGTCGATATCGAGATTTTCATAATGTCCGCATTCAATGGCAGACTTACCGAAAACCTCACCCTCGTGGTCAACTATTTTTTCAAGCACACCCTTGACGGTATCAAGAACTACAGAATTATCCGCATTTCTCACCAGCAGATAAAATCCTGTCTGACAGCCCATAGGACCGTAGTAGATTATATCATCGGATATCTCGGAGTTTCTCACATAAGTAGCAAACATATGCTCAAGGGAGTGCATAGTTGCGTTGTCGATATAGTCACCGAGATTGGGTCTGCGGTGACGAAGGTCATAGGTGGTGATATCTCCGTCCACACGGGACACGTAAATACCGCATTCTAATTTGTTGTGATCTATCTTAAAGCTTTCTATCTTTTCCATAATTACCTCACACAAATAACTGTCCTAAATATCCTGCACCGATACCCATTGCCGCCGACATACAGATAAGCAGGATGGGATGTATCTTCTTGATACAGAGGATAAGGGTCAGCATAATTCCGAATATGATAAGTGACGTTATAAACTCATAATTTATAACAAAGCCCGCGGGGAAGAATACCGCCAGAGCCATAGAGACCACGGCACTCATAATAAGCGCTATCGCCGCAGGACGAAGTCCCGTCATTGCACCTGCGATATACTTATTGGTCTTGAACTTAAGATAAAATTTTGCAACTATGAGTATTATAATAAACGAGGGCAGTACAACACCGAGAGTAGCACAGGCAGAGCCTAATATCCCGCCCAATTCCGAGCCTACGTAGGTAGCAATGTTTATTGCAAAGGGACCGGGAGTAGATTCGGATACGGCGATAAAGTTGATAAGCTCGTTTTCAAGCAGCCACTCTTTACCCAGAACCTCAGACTGAATAAGAGGGATCATTGCATATCCGCCGCCGAAGGTAAAGAGCCCTATCTTAAAGAAGGTAATAAATAACTCTAAAAATATCATTTCTTACCCTCCTTTCTTGCAAAAAGAACGGTACCGATACCGATAAGTCCCGCGCAAATTATGATAATGATAACGTTTACACCCAGCACCGCCGCTATAAACGCAAGGCCTATTATAATATATGATATAAGATTCTTGGGACAACCCTTATATAATTTTATAAGCGCCTTGACCACAAGGGCGATAACGCCTGCGCGGATACCCGCAAAGGCATACTGTACAGCCTGTATCTCCTGAAATTGTCTTAAAAAGGTGGAGATAATGAGTATTATAATAAACGAAGGCAGCACCACACCAAGTGTCGCCGCAGCCGAACCCAATACTCCCGCCTTCTGATAGCCGATAAAGGTAGCGGTGTTTACTGCGATAGGTCCGGGTGTGGACTCTGATATTGCGAGAATTTCAAGAATGTCCTTTTCCTCGATCCACTGATGCTTTTCCACCGTTTCCTTCTGGATAAAGGGTATCATCGCCATACCCCCGCCAAAGGTAAAAAGCCCTATCTTGAAGAATGAGGAAAAGAGCTGCCAAAGAAGCTTTAACTTGTTGTTTTTCATAACTTTTTCCTTTTTATTTATTTTACCCGATTATTGTATCACACAATTGTTAAATATTCTATACTTGTTCGAATTTTTTATTTGATTGACATATTCTGTCTTTTTTGGTATAATCAAGTTGTATTCATTTGAATGCAGAGGAGGTTTAATATGAAACGGGTAGTTTCTGTAATGATCATTCTGTCATTTGTTATATCCACATCTCTTTCCATTTTCGGATATGGCGGTAATGATCACGGTTACAGTTGGAATTTGGATACGGAAACCGGAAATCTTGTGATTAGCGGCAACGGAGCTATGAAGGACTATACGAGCGGTGCAGTTCCCGCATATGCAGGCGCCATAAACAACACCTATTTAGGACCTCTTGCAAAATACGTGTATATCGAGGAAGGTATTACACACGTGTCAGATTATGCATTGACTGCAGGATTTCCCAATATGAATTACGGGCCAAGATAC
>JAZNKU010000257.1:0-5254 GCA_045578685.1 Eubacteriales bacterium | reverse complement strand
ACCGTATTCTTCGGTGTTCTCGAAACAAAAGAAGATCTTGATGCGGAGATCGCCGCTACCGCAAAGGGTTGGAAGCTTTCCCGCATATCAAAAGTAGTTCTTAACATTATGCGTATTTCTGTTTATGAAATGCTCTATATGAATGATGTGCCCTTTGCTGTTTCTATAAATGAAGCCGTTGAACTCGCAAAAAAATACGATGATGAAAAAGCTCCTAAGTTTATAAACGGTGTTCTTAATACAGTTGCATCCAACAAGGGGTTAAAGGGTTAAATGAGCTATATTCTCGGTATAGATACCAGTAACTATACTACATCTATGGCTTTGTGTGGCAAGGACGGAAAGATTATATCCAATCAAAAAATGCTTCTCTCTGTAAAGCAAGGAGAAAGGGGATTAAGACAGAGCAAAGCTGTTTTTGCTCATACTGTAAATTTGCCTAAAGTTGCGGACATGTTAGGTAAGGCCGAAGTGTGCGCCATCGGGTACAGTGCTTATCCCCGCGACAATGAGGGTTCTTATATGCCTTGCTTCCTTTGCGGTAAGGCCTATGCAGAATCTCTTTCTGCTTTGCTTGGCATTCCTTGTGTTCCGTTTTCTCATCAAAGAGGACATATAAGGGCTGCTCTGTATTCTGCAGGAGCAGAACATCTGCTGGGAGGTGAATATCTTGCGTTTCACCTGTCAGGCGGAACAACTGAGGTGCTTTATGTAAATAACGGTGATATAACGCTTATCGGCGGTACCAACGATCTGACAGCGGGACAGGCCATAGACCGTGTCGGTGTTATGATGGGGCTATCCTTTCCTTGCGGTGCAGAACTGGAAAGACTTGCTGAAAATGGCAATGTTTCAAAGCAAAAGATAAGTGTTAAAGGATATGAGTGCAACATGTCCGGACTTGAGAATCTTGCCGCTAAAATGTACAAGAACGGAGCGGCTAAAGAAGATGTTGCGGCTTTTACTATTGATTTTGTTCTCCGTACTCTTGATAAAATGACAGAAAACCTGCGTGACGACTACCCGGGATTACCCTTGGTGTATTCGGGTGGAGTTATGAGCAATAATAAAATTAAATATTATTTCAAGCAAAAATACGGTGCTTTTTTTGCCGAGCCGGCATATTCTTCCGATAATGCCGCCGGAACCGCTTTGCTTGCGTATGATAAATTTAAAGATGAACTTTTCCGATAATACCGTTCTGAGCGTCAAGGCCCTGAACGACTTTGTAAAAAGAATAGTAGAAGGTAATTCTTACCTTTCTTCTGTGAATATAAGAGGTGAAATATCCAATTTCACAAATCACTATAAAAGCGGACATTTTTACTTTTCGGTCAAGGATGAGGAAGCTCAGGTTCGTTGTGTGATGTTTTCGTCCTATGCGTCTAAGCTCAGTTTTGTGCCGAAGGACGGTATGATGGTTACAGTTCACGGAAGAGTTTCAATGTTCGTTCGTGACGGACAGTTTATATTCTATGCAGACAAGCTGATTGCTGACGGTGTCGGCGATCTTTATCTTAAGTTTGAAGAGACAAAAAAGAAGCTTGCCGCCGAAGGACTGTTTGATCCATTAAAAAAGAAGCAGATTCCGAGATATCCTCGGGCTATCGGCGTTATAACATCGGAGACAGGCGCAGCTATACAGGATATATGTAATATACTGTCCCGTAGATATCCGCTTGCTGAGTTAATTCTTTATCCCAGCCTTGTTCAAGGCAATGGTGCCGTTGACGATCTTTGTAAGGGCATAGAGTACTTTTACGAAGAAAGAAATGTAGATACATTGATTATAGGCCGTGGCGGCGGTTCGATAGAGGATCTGTGGTCTTTCAATTCAGAAAAACTCGCACGGAAGATCTATGATTGTCCTATACCGATCATTTCTGCCGTAGGACACGAAACGGACTTTACGATATGTGATTTTGTAAGTGATCTTCGTGCACCCACTCCTTCTGCGGCTGCAGAGCTTGCCGTACCTGATATAACCGATTTGAAACGTCAGTTAGGCAATGTTGTCAAGAAGATGGAGGGTAATCTGTCTTTGCGTATATCATCATACAGGCTTAAGGTCGAAAAATGTTCTAAACACAGAGTCCTTCAATCGCCTTTGAATCTTATTGACGATAAACGGTTGCACACTGAGAGGATGCTTGAAAAGCTATGTTCTGACATGCAGCGCATAATCGACAAAAAGTCGCGAACGGTGGCAAGTGCGGAAATTTCTTTGTCTGGTGATATCAGATATATTTTTGAAAAAAGTAAAGGCGATTATATAAGACTTACCGCAAAATTAGAAGCCCTTAATCCTATGTCGGTGATTTCAAGGGGTTACAGTGCGGTTTTTGATGAAAGCGGTTTGCTTGTTAAGTCTGTTGATAAAGTCGCGGTAGGCGATAAGCTGAACCTTGAGGTCAGTGACGGTGTGATCATCACCGAGGCTGTCGAAATAAAGGAGAAGAATAATGAATGAAAACAAAAAGACCTTTGAGGAGAATCTCAAGCGTCTCGAAGAAATTGTAAAAGCTCTTGAGTCCTCAGATGCGGAGCTTGATAAATCCCTTGCACTTTTTGAGGAAGGGACGGCGCTGGTTCGATCCTGCACAAGGGAACTTGACGAGGCGCAGATGAAAATCACGGTTTTGACAAAGGAGCAGACTGATGAGTGATTTAAAGATTAGGATTAACGAAGATGCAGCTCTTATGGAGCGTACACTTGAAAAATATTTTTCTGTTAATGATGATAAATATCCCGTACTTTTTGACGCTATGCGCTACGGTATTCTTGATGGTGGTAAGCGTGTAAGACCCTTCCTTGCACTTGAGTTCTGCAGACTTTGGGGTGGTGAGGATGAGGCTGTACTTCCTTTTGCGGTAGCTATTGAGTGTATTCATTCTTACTCTCTCGTGCACGATGATCTGCCTTGCATGGATAACGACACTCTTCGTCGTGGAAAGCCTACCAATCATGTCAAATTTGGTGAAGCAAATGCGCTTCTGTGCGGCGATGCACTTCTGACATATGCATTTGAGGTTGCTTCCTCAAATACACTTGTTTCTTGCGAAAATACAGTCAAGGCGATCCATCTTCTTGCTAATATGGCGGGTCCTATGGGTATGGTTGGCGGACAACAGATCGACCTTCTTTCTGAGGGCAAGAGCATTGATATGGATACTCTCAAATATCTCCACGCGAGAAAAACCGGATGTCTTATCAGATGTGCTGCACTTTTAGGCTGCCTGGCGGCAGGGGATAAGTGTGATGCAGTCAAATACGAGGCCGCAGACAAATACGCATCCTGTATAGGACTTGCGTTCCAGATAATTGACGATATTCTCGACAAGATCGGTGATGAGGAAATATTCGGTAAGCCCATTGGCAGTGACGAGGAGCAAAACAAGACGACATTTATGACATTTATGTCTGTTGAGCAAGCCTTTGAGGAGGCAAGAAAGCTTACAGAAGAAGCCAAGACTGTTATTCGTGGCTTCGAAAACAGTGATATTCTCTGTGACTTCGCTGATTATCTCTTAAAACGAAATAAATGAGAGCAGATCTTTTCCTTGTAGAAAAGGGAATCGCCAAGAGTCGTAAAAAGGCACAGGACATGATAAACGAAGGTATTGTTTATGTCGATGGTATAAAGCTTGATAAGGCTTCTAAAAACATCGAGGATGCTGATGTTGAGATCAGAGGTGAAATAATGCCGTATGTAAGTCGAGGAGGCCTTAAGCTTAAAGGTGCGATAGAATCATTTAAACTCGATGTAAGTGATAAGGTATGTCTTGATGTCGGGGCATCTACTGGCGGTTTTACTGACTGTCTTTTACAGGAAGGAGCCTCTAAAGTCTATGCCGTTGACTGCGGTCACGGACAATTGGATCCCGAGCTTGAAAGGGACATCCGGGTCATATCCATAGAAGGCTGTAATGCCAGGGATATTTCCAAGAGAATAATTCCCGAAGAAATAGATGTCTGCGTTATGGATGTTTCGTTTATATCACAGACCCTTATACATCCGGCTTTGGCTTCGGTTCTGAAGTGTGGTGCAGAATTCATCACTCTCATCAAGCCTCAGTTTGAGGTTGGTCGATCGAATATAGGCAAGAACGGTATCGTGAAGGATGAAAAAGCAAGACAAAAAGCAATCGATAAGGTCATCGAATCTGCTTCTGCTTGCGGGTTTAGTTTTGTTGATAAGATCGTTTCTCCCATTAAGGGTGGCGACGGTAATACAGAATATATAGGACGTTTTCGTTATGAAGATTGTTGTAATCCCCAACAAACACAAGGATAAAGAGCTTGTATATACCAACAGGCTGATAGAACTGCTTGACGGTTACGGTTGTACCTATACGGTAGCTCATGATGATTCCATCTCGCTTCCCGAGTCGGCTGACTTGTATATAGTTCTCGGTGGTGACGGTTCTATAATGCGAACAAGTCACACAGCCGCCAGACTTGGTATTCCGATTCTTTCGGTAAATCTGGGAAGAATGGGATATATGGCTGAGTTAGAGAGTAACGAGCTTCATCTTATAGACAGTTATTTTTCCGGAAATTATCATATCGAAGAGCGTATGATGCTTTCTGTTATAACTCCTGACAATAACGAGCATATAGCTCTTAATGATGCAGTTCTTTCTAACGGCAGAGTATCAAAGATGGTTAGCTTTTCGCTTTTCAGCGACGGACAGCATTTATCCCATTACAATGCAGACGGAATTATAATTTCAACACCTACAGGCTCAACAGCATACTCAATGTCTGCCGGCGGACCCGTAGTTGACCCATCGGTTGAATGTCTGATCGCTACACCGGTATGTCCTCATTCACTTAATAGCAGACCTGTTATTTTTTCCGGTAATACCAAATTAACCATAAAGAATGAAACAGACCGAGATATACCGATGTTTATTACCGTTGACGGTGAAAATAATCTTGAGATTGCTTACGGCGAATCAGTTTCTATAAAACGGTCTGATATTACCACCAAGTTGGTACGAATCAAGGATGAGTGCTTTTACCGAACCTTGAGTAAAAAAATGAATTAGGAGTAAATGATGAAGTACAAAAGACATAATGAGATTATTAAAATAGTCAACTCTTATAACATAGAAACTCAGGATGAGCTCATTGAAAAATTGAAGGATAGAGGGTACGATGTTACTCAGGCTACTATTTCAAGAGATATCAAGGAACTCCATCACGAAAAAGAGTTGGCCGGCAACGGAACCTATCGTTATGCGGTCTCCG
>JAZNKU010000256.1:0-5914 GCA_045578685.1 Eubacteriales bacterium | reverse complement strand
AGAGTGTTGCTACCATAAGCACGCAAGCGATGGGAAGAGAGATGTACCACTGGGTAACAAAGCCGGAGATAACGTATGCCACGAAGGATACAGCCGCCACGGTGATAGCATAGGGGAGCTGGGTAGATACGTGGTTGATGTGGTCGCACTGTGCACCTGCAGAGGACATGATTGTGGTATCGGAGATAGGTGAGCAGTGGTCACCGCAAACCGCACCTGCAAGGCATGCAGACATACAGATGATACCGAGGGGGTTCTCCATGGGGAAGATGGAAAGAACGATGGGAATGAGAATACCAAAGGTACCCCAGCTTGTTCCTGTTGCAAAAGCGATAAGGCAAGCCGCAATGAAGATGATAGCGGGCAGGAAGTTCTGAAGAGCACCTGCAGATGCAAGAGCACCTTCTACAAATGCAGAAGAATCAAGTGCACCGGTCATATTCTTAAGAGAGGTCGCCATGGTAAGAATAAGGATAGCGGGAACCATTGCGATAAAGCCCTTGGGGATACATTCCATTGCTTCCTTGAAGCTTACAAGGCGGCGGGCTACGAAGTAGATAATGATAAGGATAAGTGCAACAAAGCCACCCCAAGGCAAGCCTACGGTTGCATCGGTGTTGGAGAATGCATCAACAAAGCCGAGAGATGCATCGTAGTCAGCGGGATTGAACACCCACTCTGCACCCATACATCTACCTACGTAGAAGAGGGAGTATACACAGATACCGATGAGGATAATGATAGGAAGTACAAGGTCGATAACCTTACCCTTGGTGGTTGCAGGCTCTTCCTCGTCACTTGTTACGGTGCCGGAGGTAAAGAGGTCACCATTAAGAGCGTTATCCTCATGGAGCTTCATGGGACCGTAATCAAACTTCATAAGTGTTATTGCGATAATGAATACGAATGTAAGTAAGGAATAGAAGTTGTAGGGGATAGCACGGCAGAAGAGACCGATACCCTGACCGTCGGGAGCATATCCTGCAACTGCGGCTGCCCAGGAGGAGATAGGAGCTATCATACAGATGGGAGCAGCGGTAGCATCGATAAGGTATGCTAACTTTGAACGGGAGATCTTTGCCTTATCTGTTACGGGACGCATAACCGCACCTACGGTGAGACAGTTAAAGTAGTCGTCGATGAAGATAAGTACGCCGAAAAGGAATGTACAGATAGCCGCACCAACCCTGGTCTTAACATGCTTTGCTGCCCAACGGCCAAACGCCTGAGAGCCGCCTGCCTTGTTAAGAAGGGCTACGATAACGCCGAGGAGTACAAGGAATATAAAGATACCTGCACTGCCGGATACCGCAGCAATAAAACCGTCGTTGGTAACAGTACCTACGGTGTCAATAGGCTTAAAGCCTGTTGAAAGAAGACCGCCTACTACGATACCTATAAACAGGGAGGAATAAACCTCTTTGGTAATAAGCGCAAGACCGATAGCAACTACCGGCGGGAAGAGAGACCACAGTGTACCTACGGGGCTGGTGATGCTGCCTGTACAAGCACAAACTACACCGAAAGCCACGACAAAGGCAACTATGAGAATCTTGGGGATGATTTTCTTTGCTGTCATAATGACCTCCTAAAAAATAAAAGCACTCCTTATCGGAGTGCAAAATTTACCCATAAAAGATAGCGCTCCACAAAATATGTGACAGTATACGGCGTATTATCACCGTATCCCAGAATGCCATAGGCATTCTTCGGCCGCTGCCCCTTTTAAATGACACACGGCACCTCTATCGTCTAATAGAATAACATATAAGCAACAATTTGTCAACAACTGTCTAACTTTTAATTATAATCATACTAATAACGCAGAAAATACCATCACATCACATCGAAACCAAAGGGAGGCTTATCCGCCTCTGCACAAAGCTGTTAATAATACAAATTGTTGTGGACGGATAACATCCCTGCAAACAACAATTTAAAGTAACAACAAGTGATAATAACAGCAGGTTTAAGTGCAAAAATCACACTTAAACCTGCTTGTTTGAGCTTTAATACTTATACTGTACAAAGGCAACTGCGGGCATATTGTAGCCGTTGCAGAGATTGATAGTCTCGGGGAAGGTGCCGCTTGTATTACGGTTATATCTTACACCCATGATCGGTGCATTTGCCGTGATGACAAGCTGATTTTGGTTACGTATATAATCGCCTGTTACCGCAGTCCATACACCGTTCACCAGAACCTCAATGCCTCTGACAATTCCGGTCTGATCGGCAGTCTTAAGTCCCGTGCTTACGTGATCGAAGGTAAGTGTAACTGTATTACCGCTGAATTCGCAGCTCTCGACCACAGGTCCGCAGACATCGTCATCGCTTCCCTGTCCGAACCTTGCCGCAAGCACTATATCGGTAAGTCTGTAGGCATTAAGATCCTTGATGGGCGGATGGATGTTATTGATCCATCTTACCGTCTTCCAGAGATCCGAGGAGGAAACAACGTAGCTGTTTTCCAATATTGACGGTACCATACCAAGCTCGCATCTCGAAGATCCCATATCCATATACGCATTGGCAGTTCCTGCAAAGCACGCAGGAAATTCAACCATATACACAGGAAAATCGCTGTTGCCGAAATTATTTCTGAAATAGGTAATAAGCTCCGGCAATTCCTCCGTGAAGGACTGAGCACCTGCGCCGAGATATTCGTCGGTGTTGGGGAAATCGCTTTCGCCCTGATACCATATGATACCTGCTATTGAGAAGCGGCGGAGAGGATGGATCTGCTGATTATAAGCAAATCTGGTCTTTATCTGGGGTGCCACAACCGCGCCTGCGCTGTAGTAATAGGTTCCTGTTGCAGCATCGTATGCGTCCTTGCCCCACTTTTCGGCAAGCTCGTTGGGAGCAAAGGCCATAAGGGGATAACCGGACGCATCTATCTCGATTACACCTATAGGAACGTCGCTACGGTTGGTCATATTATACGCAAACATATAACCAAGTGCCGAGAAGGTGTGAAGTCCGCAGGTAATGTTATCGTTGGCTTGATGGTTATTGATAAAGGGCATTGCGTAGCGCTGTACCTGATTTCCTATATCGCTCGGCATCAGCCACTGTGCACCGTTATATACATCCTCGTATACTGTAGCCGTACCCTGTGCCATATCGCCTGTCTGTGTTGAATAATGAGTGCTGGAAATACGGTAGAAACGCATATCACGGGTATTGTTATAGTCTACGGGTACGGTATTGTTGACACTACCCGAATAATATCTGTCAACCACAAGATCTCCGATACCATAGAAAACGTTGGACTGACCTATAATATAGTATACGTCGCCTATAAGCACGTTTTTAACGGTGATCACACCGTCAGCCGCCTTGATTGTGATATCGCTGCCGTCCTTATCCATGGGGAAGGTGGTATCAAACACCGCCTCCCAGATGCCGTTATTAACGATACCTACAGCCCTTTCACCCTTGAACTCAACGATGACCGCCTTGTCCTCACTTTCCTCAGGAGCGCTGCCCCATACGGTAAGCTTTTCGTCACGCTGGACTATCATATTGTCTGAAAAGGCATTGGAAAGAGATATTCCCGTTGCGGTAGGCTCCTCGGGCTTGACCTCTACGGTGTAGAGGTTATAGCTTTCGTCCTTATACTGGACGAGGAAGGTGTATTTTCCGTCCTTTAATCCGGATACGGTAACGACCCCGTCAACGATATCGTGCTTGGTAAAATTGATGCAGTCGGGGGCTCTCTTAAGTTCGGAGGCGCTGTCATACTCGCCCGAGGCATAGCGTATAACCTGCAGATTGTCAAGATTGCCTATAGTAACCGTATCCTTTTCGTGATTGAAATCAGGAACGGTCTTTTTTACTTCAAATTGGTATACCTTAACGTAGCCGTTATTGTAGCATACTATAACCGTTGCCACCCCGTTCTCTCTGTACTGGATGGTATATTCGCTTGCACCCTTGAGAACATTCTTTTCGGTAAAGGCGCGTGAGCCATCTGCTCTCTTAATGGCACTTACAGTATCATACTCGCCGTATGCGGTACGTATGGTCTTGACACCGTCAAGATTGCCGATATGGAGCTGTAAGCCCATAGGGGTAAACTCGGGCTCGGTAACTGTAATATTTATCTTAACTATCTTATGAGCAACGTTTGCGTCGTTACTTCTGATAAGAACGGTATAGATACCGGGGGTGGAAAGAACGTAGGTATAGCTGCCGTCGGAGGCAAACTTCTTTGATGTCACGTTTACCACTCGGTTTGCCTTGACCTCTGCATAGCTGTTATGGTCACCCTTGGCAATATAGAAGTCCTTGGCATCGGTCAGTCCCTTGACCGTAACGGTAACACCGTCGGCAGAAACCAGGTCATCCTTTATCTCCACAGTATAGAGGTATACAGATCCGCCATCCTGCTTGAGTGCAAGGGTGTATATACCTGCCGCAGGCATAGTCAGACTGTCTTCGATATCGGTAACGGTAATAAGCTCACCTGAAAGCCCAAGCTCCTTTAAGTTCTTTATAACTCCGGGAGCATAGGATATTTCAGTTATCTTATCCGCATTGATAAGAGTTATCTCATAACCGTTTACGCTTACCGAGGCAGCGAGTGTAACATCATAAGACGCCGTTTCAACAAAGCCGCATCTGAAGCAGCTGCGGCTCTGTGTATCCTCGTTTATCCTCCACGCATCAAAATCATGACCGAGTGCCAAAGGTCTTTCAATATAGCTCTTACCGCAGCCACAGGTGTATTCTATTCTGCCTCTGTCGGTACAGTTGGCTTCCTTGAGAACCACAGCATTATACTCGTGGGTATGTGCGGGGTCCTCTGCCCATACCGCATAGAGACTGAGAGGCTCGGTTATTTCATATACTCCGTTAACATCATATGCTGTGCCGCTTCCGTCAGGTGCGGTATTCCAGCCTGCAAGAATATAGCCGTATCTCGAATATATCTGTGTCTGACCTCTGTAGCCCTCTCTGTTGGGCAGAAGTGTGTTCTTGCCGTCCCCTTCTCTGCCGTTTGCAGAGGAGGATGATGAATATGCTGTATAACCGTTTGCACCGAGGACGGTATATTCGTTGCCTGAGGTTATATAGTTAAAATCTGAAATAATGGTATCGGTACCGTCATTCATATTATAGGTAATGATCGGATCCCAGGCGGCATAAACGAAAACGTTTTTGCCGTAAGGAACACGGTCTGTGTTTACCATAAACACGCTTCCCTTGTAGCTATCCGGATAGATCACGTACTCATAGCCGTTATTGGCTTCACTGTCACCGTAGGTGGTATTCCCCTTACCGTCACCCGACCAGAATTCGACAACGTTCATATCGTCAAGGTCTGTCTGGAGTCTGTAGCCGTCTCTACTGAGTGTTTTGGTGTCTTTGGGGAAGGTGAAGGGCATGGCGAAGGTCATATGACCTACCTGTGCAGTGGGCTTACGGTAGGGAGAATCATCTCCCTCTGTCCATATACCGCCGTTAGCGCTGTAATAAACCGAATAATATCCGCCCGAGGTAGGATACTGTCCGTCACCTGTAGAGGATCGCCACACTCCGCGCAGCAGCATATCCGTATATACAGTAATATACTGACCGGGGATATAATAGCTGTCTGTAGGCTCGCCTGATTCGTTCCAGCCGATAAAGGCATAGCCCTCTGTCTCGGGAGTGTTCAGGGGTATCTGAACTCTTGTACCCGAGATTACCGTCATAGCCTCAGGAGGATCGCTTACATTAAGTATCGGCTTAAAGCTTATTGTACAGAGCTGATCCTCTGCCGCAATAGCAAAAAGAGGAATATTGGTAAAAATCAAGGTTATGACCATTAGAAAAGCCAATGAAGATCTGATATTTTTGAACATAATCACCAAACTCCTTTTTAGTGTTTCATATTTCTTTGTTCATTGTAACATATATATTGATA
>JAZNKU010000255.1:0-2393 GCA_045578685.1 Eubacteriales bacterium | reverse complement strand
TCCTTTAGTAATACACAATTATTGTACCATTTTTTTGTCGATTGGTCAAGACCTTTATTTCTTCCCAAAAAATAATGCAAAATTGTTGATTTATTAACAATATGGTGTTATAATAATTGTGTTTATGTAAATAATCATTGCAAAGGAGATATAACTATGAGCGAATTTAATTGCCCCTACGCAACAACTCATGAAGTTGACAATATGTGCGTAGTTGCAAAGGGCCCCAAGCACGGTCCCGCACCCATTCCCGAAGAGGGCAGATGGGTAAAATCCTATCAGATCAGCGATATCAGCGGTCTTTCCCACGGTATCGGCTGGTGTGCACCCCAGCAGGGTACATGTAAGCTTACACTTAACGTTAAGAAGGGTATCATCGAGGAAGCACTTGTTGAGACACTCGGCTGTTCCGGTATGACCCATTCCGCAGCTATGGCTGCTGAGATCCTCCAGGGCAAGACCCTTTTAGAGGCTCTCAATACCGACCTTGTATGTGACGCTATCAACGTAGCAATGCGTGAGATCTTCAAGCAGCTCGCATACGGTCGTACACAGACCGCTTTCTCCGAGGACGGTCTCCCCATCGGTGCAGGTCTTGAGGACCTTGGTAAGGGTCTTCGTTCTCAGGTAGGTACTATCTTTGCTACCAACGCAAAGGGTGTTCGTTACCTCGAGATGGCAGAGGGTTATATCCTCGAGCTCGGCCTTGACGCTAACAACGAGGTTATCGGCTACAAGTTCGTTCACCTCGGCAAGTTCATGGATGCTTATAAGGCAGGCAAGGACATCAAGGAAGCTTTTGATGAAAATATCAAGACCTACGGTCGTTATGCTGACGCAGTTAAGTATATCGATCCCAGAAAGCAGTAAGAAAGGGGGAAATTCATAATGTCTAACAACGTAGTTTTTGAAGGAAAAGAAAGAAGAATGGCCGGCATTGAAAAGTGCATGGCTGAGTATGGCATCAAGGATCTTGAGGACGCTCGTGCTATATGTCTTGAGCGCGGCATCGACGTTGATGCAATCGTTAAGGGCGTACAGCCCATCGCTTTTGAGAATGCAAGCTGGGCATATACCCTCGGTGCTGCTGTAGCAATCAAGAAGGGTACCAAGACCGCTGCAGAGGCTGCTGCTGATATCGGTATCGGTCTCCAGGCGTTCTGTATCCCCGGCTCCGTTGCAGAGCAGAGAGCTGTTGGTCTTGGCCACGGTAACCTCGCTGCAATGCTTCTGCGCGAAGAGACAGACTGCTTCTGTTTCCTCGCCGGTCACGAGTCCTTTGCAGCAGCAGAGGGCGCTATCGGTATCGCAAGAACCGCAAACAAGGTAAGAAAGACTCCTCTCCGCGTTATCCTTAACGGTCTCGGCAAGGACGCTGCTTATATCATTTCCCGTATCAACGGTTTCACATATGTAGAGACCGACTTCGACTTCTACACCGGCGAGATCAAGGTAGTTAACGAAACTGCTTACTCTGACGGTGAGAGAGCTAAGGTTAAGTGCTACGGTGCTAACGACGTTCTTGAGGGCGTTGCTATCATGAGACTTGAGAAGGTTGACGTTTCCATCACCGGTAACTCCACCAACCCCACCAGATTCCAGCACCCCGTTGCAGGTACCTACAAGAAGTGGGCTATCGAGAACGGTAAGAAGTACTTCTCCGTTGCTTCCGGCGGCGGTACAGGCCGTACACTCCATCCCGACAATATGGCTGCAGGTCCTGCTTCCTACGGTATGACCGATACTATGGGCCGTATGCACGGTGATGCACAGTTCGCAGGCTCCTCCTCCGTTCCTGCCCATGTAGAAATGATGGGTCTCATCGGCGCAGGTAACAACCCCATGGTTGGTATGACCGTTGCCGTTGCAGTTGCTATCGAAGAGGCAAGCAAATAATCCTTGATTTATAAGGCTTTTTGAGATTTGCAAGGCTTCATTGAAACTATGTAAAAACCAAATCGCACAAAATTGAACAACAAAAAGTTGGACACATCATTTACGTGTTTTTGCACGGTGATGTGTCCAATATTTTTTCACTTTATGATTTATAATCTGCAGGCAATTTAAGTGCCAGTGCTTTTGTTAGGACATAGAGAACTGTTTCCTGTATTTTATGGGCGAAGACCCATACCGCCCTCAAGTGTGAGAGTTTCACCATTGAGGTACTTGAAGTCGGGGGTGGCGAGTTGAACACAAACGCGACCAATCTCAAGCTCGGAATCACCGAAGTGACCTGCAGGGGGCATCTTTACGTTAGCCTTGAATGCCTCGGGATATGCATTCTGGAAGTTTTCAAGCTGCGCCGTCCATGCAAGCGGACAAATAACGTTTGTGTTGATACCGTCCTTAAGTCGGAGGCCAAGCGGTCTTAGGAAGACAAAGTGGCCAAACAA
>JAZNKU010000254.1:0-3090 GCA_045578685.1 Eubacteriales bacterium | reverse complement strand
ATTTGAAACAACGCCCTCTCCGTCATAATAAAAGTCGTATCCGAACTTTTCTTCAAGTAAATTGTATACGGCATTGAGAGTTCCGTTGATATTATGATGGCTTCTGTCTCCGTTGCCGTTCAACTTGGTGCTGTCATCGGTTCCTATAAGCACGAGAGTATTGCCCTCTACCGCACATATATATTCCATATCGGAAGTAAGTGTACCAAGGTCTGCCTTGACTTCACGTGTGGTCTTGCCTAAGAGGATCTCGTATTCCCCTGCAGGGGAGGAGTCCGACATAACCGGAAGTGCGATGCCTGTTGCAGATCTTATATATTTCTGAAGTGCCTGTGCTGCATCGTTTATAGAGTCAACCTTAGCCGCCTCGGCATCCGAATAAACTATGGTATAGAGAGAAAGGTCGTTGCCGTTTATCTCGTATACGGGCTTGAGGTAGAGATACTTTGAGAACATAGTAGCACACTCGGCTCTGGTTGCAGGATTGCGGGGGTTGAGATAAAGCTTATCGCCCGACTTTGAGCCGTTAACTATTCCGTTACCGTAAGCCCACTTAAGGTTCTCTACCGCATAGGAGGAAACCTTTGATGCATCGGGAAACTCGGTAATATCCTTTGAGTTTTCTATAGTCATACCCTTATACTCTGCATATCTGTAGAGCATAGCGGCAAGCTGTTCACGGGTGATGTTTTCGTTAGGTGCAAAGGTGGTGTCGGTCTTACCCGAGGTTATCTTGTTGGTATACGCCCACTCTACTGCCGGAGCAAACCAATGGTTAGACTTAACGTCGGTAAACTGATTATTGTACTTATAATCTTCCTTGTTAAAGCCGTCGGCTGATGCAAGTGCCTGAACCAGCATTGCTCTGGTCATCTTAACAGAGGGTGAATACTTGTCATCGGCGGTACCGTTTAAGATACCGTTTTCGTTGGTTATACGAACTGCATCATAGTACCAATGACTGCTCTTTACGTCGGTGAAGGGATTTTCGTCCCACCACTTTGCGTTTGAAGTTATAGCGATAGCACAAATCATTGTTACTACACATATCAGGATCGAAATTATCTTAATGCTTTTCATATTTTTATTTCCTTTTCAAGTCTGCGATTACCAATTATGAGGATTTACGGTAGGATCGTAATTCCAGGTATGATCGTAAGGCTCCTGTCCGAATCTTATAAAGGTTTCGTACAGCTTTTGGTTGTTGGCAACGTATTCTGCTCTTTGAGCCTCGGTACCGTTAACGTACTCTGTTTCGTGGAGAGCGCACTGCTTAAGATAGGTCCAGGATAATTCTTCAAATTCGATACGCTCAAGCTGTTCTTCGGTCGCCTTTGCCTTGGCATCGGCAAAGTATTTGTCAAATCGCTCAACCTGTTTTCTTACCTCGGCGTAGTCAAAAATACCTTGGGTAAATGCAAAGAAGGTACTGCATTTTCCCCTTGGAAGCGCGGACAGTTCATCTATATACGCTCTCAGAGACATATAACCCTCGCCGTAACGAGCGCGGAGTATGGAGTTGAGACGGTAGCTGTATTCCTCCTCGCTCATATAGGAATCACGGAAAAGGTGATCGTAGAGATATGAACGGATACCGTTGAAATCAGAATAACCGTCGTAATTTGATACGGCGTTCATAAACATACCGTCGATTCCGTAGTCGGCAAAAAGTCTGACGTTGGTCCTGAGATCGTCAAAGTTACTGCAGGGAGTATGGGGAGTCATGGTATAACCGCTGTGATCCCACAGATACATCTCGTCTGCAAGGGAGCTCCAGCCCTCAAGCCAGCTTACAACGTCCTTGTTATAGGTACAGCTGCTGTCGTTATAGGCATGAGCGGGGTCAAGAGCGATGGTGTTGAAATATACTATAATATTATCGTGAAGCTGTAAGTTTGTGGGAGGCTTGATACCCCAGGTATAAGCCCAGGTTGCAAATTTGAGATTGGGATACTCGTCCTCAAAGGTCTCACAGACTGTATTTATAAGCTTCAGAAGAGCGCCGTTACGGCTTCCTGCTTCACGGAAGGCGGCGGAACAGGTAGCACATCTGCAATAATTGTGAGAATCGTTCTGTATAAGACCTATGAGCGTCAGGTGGGGCTTACTCTCCATCAGCTCACGAACGTTCTGTATAAGGGACGCTACGTTATCGGGATCGGTATAACAGGGATTATCCCAGAGGTTATCATACCTGCCTTCCTTCCAATAACCGAACATAAGATTGCCTATCTGGTGAGGCAGACCGCAGCCCCATTCCGCGTGGTAGTTTTCGGTATGGTTATTACGGTTACCGTCTATGTCAAGGGTCCTCCACTTGAAGTCAACGTGGTCAACATACGTATATCCGTCCTCAAGAGATATGACGGGGTCGGGGGTAGCTACGGTAAGATCCTTTGTATAAAACTCTATGCCCAGCACCTTTTCGGAGAAGGTGGTAACCGCAAGCTGTGAACCGTTCATTCTGTAGGTAGGTTCTTCCTTCGTACCCTTGCCGGGTTCACTGTCGGTACCGAAGAATACAAGCTTGTTACCGTCAACGGTCCACATAAACTCTTTGATATCGGTAAGCAGAGTCTTGTCTATATCTACTTCACGGTTCGTTTCACCCACCAGTATCTCGTATTCGCCTGCGGGGGTATTATCCGTAACTACGGGGAGAGTGTAGCCCGTACTCATCTCAATGTTCTTTGAAAGTGCAGTTGCGGCATCGACTACGGTTTCAATAGCGTTTTCAGAACGTACTATGGTATAGAGGGAAAGGTCGTTACCGTTTATCTCATATGTGGGGGTAAGATAAAGGTACTTTGAGAACATAGTAGCGCACTCGGCTCTGGTTGCGGGATTGCGGGGGCTGAGATAGAGCTTATCTCCCGACTTTGAGCCGTTGACTATTCCGTTACCGTAAGCCCACTTAAGATTTTCTACCGCATAGGTGGAAACCTTATCTGAGTCCGGGAACTCGGTGATGTCCTTTGAGTTTTCTATAGTCATACCCTTATACTCTGCATATCTGTAGAGCATAGCGGCAAGCTGTTCACGGGTAATGTTTTCGTTAGGTGCAAAGGTGGTGTCGGTCTTACCCGAGGT
>JAZNKU010000253.1:0-2667 GCA_045578685.1 Eubacteriales bacterium | reverse complement strand
GTAATTGCAGTTGTTTTTGCAGTAGGCTGTCTGTTTTGTTTAACACTTAAAGACTTATTTAAGCAGGCAGAAAATTACAAAACAGAGAATGACCTTACCATATAGGAGGTAAATACAATGCCGATAATAGTTAATCTTGACGTAATGATGGCAAAGCGAAAAATGTCCCTGAACGAGCTCTCTGACAAGGTGGGCATAACCCTTGCCAATCTCTCGATACTGAAAAACAACCGAGCAAAAGCAATACGTTTCTCTACCCTTGACGCCATATGTAAGGCGCTTGACTGCAAGGTGGAGGATATATTGGAATATAAGGAATAAAGCTATGAAGTTATTTTTAAGATATATAACCGTCATAGTGTTGCTGTTATCACTTTCTTCTTGCAGTAATCCATACAATGAAGAAATATACAAGCAAAATAATCTTAAATCGGTATCCGAAAGTATCGGTATTGATATTACCGGATGCAGCATCGGTCAATATATAGAAAACCACGCTGCTTTCGGAGACGGAACGACCTTTGTCAAAGCTCTTATAACCGACACTGAGAGCGTTGAAATTATAAGCGGGTTCTGGAAACCACTCCCCTTAAGCGAGTCCCTGTCAGAGTTCGCATACGGCACAGAGGAAAGAGCAGCTTTTTCCTGCGACGGTAAACAGCTATTCAGCTTTGTAGAAAACGGTTACTACTATTTTTATGATAACCATTCCGAGTCTACAGACCCATATGACGATACCGATCTTCTTAACCGATATTCGGTAAACTTTGAAATGGCGATTTTTGATTCGGATACTAACATTCTTTATTATTGCAAATTCGATACTTGACGAATACAAAAATCTTAATTAAAGGAGTAAAGCTATGAACGAGCCTGTTTTAATTATCGAAACTCCACCGGAAGAAGAAAAGAATAATTTAAGCCTTACAGATACCCTGTTCGCCTGGATATGTCTTATATCCGCGTATCTGTTCTGCAGAGTTTCCCCGATACACCAAAGTCCTTTGGGTGGATTTGTACTTATCTTTTCCCTTTATATTATAACCACGGTATTCCTTGCACTTAAGGGTGCAAGATTCACCCCTATGGCGGTGATATCCGCTCTGTCGGCGATACTTCTGTGTCTCGGACTTATATTAAGCGATAACCCCGTAATTCATTTCTTTTCATATACCTATGCTCTTGTTACATGGCTGTATTACGCATACGCCGCCTTTGGCAACAGTCTTAAAAAGGGATTTTCAGACCTCGTGGCAATAGATTATTTTAAGGCTCTGTTCGTTCTGCCCTTTACAAAACTCGGTGCTTTGTTTGCTGCTGTATTCTCAAACAAAAAGGGCAGCAAGGCATTCAGACGCCTTATCATCGGTATAGGTATCGCCATAATCCCCACAGTTATAGTTTTAGCGCTTCTGTCCTATGACGCAAGCTTCAACAAGCTTATAGACAAGATATTTGATTTTGAGTTTGCCGACCTATGGTCTCATTTGGTAAGCATTGGCCTTGCCTTTCCCTTATCGGCATTCGGCTACGGTCTCTTTGTCTCTGCACACGATAAGAGCTACAGTGACAAAATAACTGCCGAGGGCTGTAAAAAGGCTTCGGAGGTAATCAAGTTTGCTCCCCTGCTTACCGTATCTGCGGCAACCCTGCCTATACTTGGATTATATATAATATTCTTCGTTTCTCAGTGGAAATATTATATCTCGGGCTTTACCGGTGTTTTACCGGAGGGCTTTGTATATTCCGAATACGCCCGTGAGGGTTTCTTCCAACTCTGTGCCGTTTCGGTAATCAACCTTATTATAATTGCACTTGTAAGTTCCTTCTCTAAGAGAAACACTAAAGCAAAGTCGGTTGTAACAAAGGTTATATGCGTACTCTATTCCCTTTCCTCCCTTGTACTTATCTCAACTGCTATAGCAAAGCTGTCCATGTATATAGGCATCTACGGGCTTACACCTCTCCGTGTTTATGCGGCTTGGTTTGAATGTGTACTGGCTGTGATATTCTTACTTATTATATTGAAGCAGTTTGTACCCAAGCTCAACATTGTTATATCCTCCCTTGCAGTACTGGTAATATGCTTCTCTGTTCTCTGTATCGGAAACATAGACGGCTTTATCGCAGATTATAATGTTGACAGATATCTTGAGGAGAGTCTTGACAATGTGGATACCGAAATATTATTCGATCTCGGAGATTCTGCCGTGCCTGCTCTTATAAGACTGGAAAAAGAAACAAAAGGCAGAGATCGACAAGTAAACATACACGCAAACGACATACTTAACCGTATTGCCAACTCTATCGTTGACAACGAAAAGGATGAAAATATCTTTTCCTATACCCTTCCCGACTACAGGGCGAGAGCACTGATAAAGGACAGACTGGATATGAAAAGAGAAAATAAGGTAGATTAAAGCAAAAACGCTTTGGTGTTCCAAAGCGTTTCAGCGTGTCGATAAACCTATCGACACGCTGTCAGGCTTCGAAAAAGGAAGTGGCGGTTTCCGTCAAATCGACTCGTCGGCGTACTAAGTACGGTAGAGACGATTTGGCGGGAAAGTGTGAAAGGACGGTATAAACTCGATGTTTATGCCGTCCTTGAATGCTTATCAGACTTCAATGGGAAAGTTGATGAAAAAACTCAAACCCGGCATTTGTGGG
>JAZNKU010000252.1:0-2361 GCA_045578685.1 Eubacteriales bacterium | reverse complement strand
AGATGATACTTTTACGGTTCAGCATTTTCATAGTTTATACTAACCTCACACCCCTCTCCGAATAATGATCTGATATAATTGACGGTATCCGAATACAAAAGTATATTTTCCGATCGGTAGCACACGCTGACCGACTCTATTTTCAGAGCATCTGCTTTACCGTTACTTTTCACATCTATATTTGTTGGCTTAACCTCAAAACGCTCGTACAACATATCTGCGAGTTCAGACTCGATATCCTTACATACTTGATCGGAAATGGTATCAGTGTATACGGTAATCTCCTTGTTACTAATATCAAACTCTATATCAGCCCGGGTAAGGGTCGGAAGCTTTCCTATAGCAGAAGATATCGGAAAGAGGAGTGCAGATGTTACAACAATACCAACCAGGAAACGCAAGTGTTTTGAAACAGAGCTGTTTTCGGGAGCAAGCATTGTGATTGCAGCACCGGATACAGATATTACAAGTATTGAATATACAAATTCGCGTATAGCTTCCATAACTATAATGTTACCGCCTGTGCGGTTGCAAATAATGAAATACTTATAATAAACATCATAGCCGATGATATTGTGATCGCAAGTGCAAAGCTCATAAGCTCTGCCCCGCCCGTGATGAGTTCGCTTTCTTTATGAAGCCCGAGAACAGAACAAACCGCAGATAAAAGAGAAAAGGATATCTTGTTCAACCACATTGACAAAACAGGAGGCAATATAATCAACACTAACGCTAATATAGCAAGAACCCCCAAGCTTCCTCTGATTGCAGATACACCTACCCCAACGGTAGCTACCGCCTCTCCAAGTGCTCCGCCTACTATAGGAACGGAGTTTGCTGCGGCAAATTTAATTGTACGTATACCAAGAGAATCCTTTGGTCGCGTCAGCATATTCTGCAAGCTAAGTATACATATCATAGACGTCATCACGAACACCAGCACGGTTGTATAAGTTTTCCTCACAAAAGCTCCGATAGGTTTAAGATCTATACTGCCGGACAATGCAGATATAATACTGAATCCGAAGCATATCGATAGCATAGGCCTTATCCCGTGATAGCATACCGTTTCAAAGAAGGTCAGTATGATTCCCATTGCTGCATTATTCACAGCCGCCGTAGTTATGTTTCCACCCATAGAATAAAGCAATGTAGTTACGGGAGTAAGGGTAGTCATAAAGGTATTGATTTTTGATAGAAGTTCAATCATTTTTTCCCAAGTAGCTGACAGAACCATATATACAGCCATAGCAATACAGCCTGATGACAGATAATTAAGACATGTCCGGACCCCCTTGCCTATGACGGCTTCTCCGAAAGTTGAAAAGATGGATGAGAGAATGACAACTGCCAGTATAGACGTCATATTATGTAGTATCTCGGGAGTTATAGTCACAAGTTCATTTGTCAAGGAATCCCACAAGCTGTTGTAATTGATATTGTCATCCTCGAGAATATCGTTTGGCAACACCTCTTCCATATCGTCAGTCATGTACTCTGTTACGTCCTCATATGCATCTACATGCATAGTGAAAAGAAAAATCATCAGAATAGCTATAATAACTCTTTTTATCATATCAGCAGTATATTTTCACTTAATTCAATAAGACTTTTGACGAGAGGAAGGGCGATTACGAAAATCTCAAGCTTTGCCGCAAGTTCTATACGACTTGCCAAACCCGATTCACCTGAGTCTCTGCATATATCACCGCCGATACACGAAAGATAGGCAACGCCAAGACCCTTGAGCATAACCTTAAAATATCCGCCGTATTTGTTAGAATTACAAATGTCATAAAAATAATAAAGGGTGTCCTTTACGTTATCCAGACAATACAGAAATACAATGATAGCTGACGAAATGATGACAAATTGTACAAGCCATGGCTGTATATTCTTAAGCACCGCTGTTGCCGTAAGTGCAACGAGCGATAATCCGATAACCTTTATCATCATAGGCCAAATATGCCTTTAACACTGTCAAGCAGATCGGAAAGCTGCGATATTATCATCACCAGCACGATTATTACACCCGCAACTGATACAAGCATTGCCATTTCATCCCTGCCGGATTTGTTAAGAACTATATAAGCTATACTCACAAGAAAACCTATACCCGCTATCCTCATAATAAGTGTTATATCCATCATCGGACTCTACAGCAAAAGGATAACGGTCATTCCACCGATAATATATGCCAGGGTAGAATACGCTTTATACTTATTTGTTTCTTCTTCCTTGTATTCGTCAAGTAAGCTTTTCATACCCTCTATGGTATAATCACAGTTGGCCGCCTGTTCCTCTGAACTGCTCCTTCCCAAATTTATAAAAAATTCCTTCATCAGTCGTTTACCCCTTTCG
>JAZNKU010000251.1:0-3878 GCA_045578685.1 Eubacteriales bacterium | reverse complement strand
CTACACAGATGTTCCATCTGAGGTTAGCGTTTGCTTCAAGATCGGATGCAAAAGCAGCTGCATCAACACCGTCACCAACGGTGAATACATAACCTACAAAAGGAATAGTGCCGATCATGGGAGAAAACATAACGCACTCGGTAAAGCCCTTTACCTCGTAGTTGTCAAAGCCTGAAAGATATACGTCCTCGATAGGCATAGTGCCCATCATACCTACGTTGGAAAGAACTGTGCTGCCGAGAAGTGCATCGGCGATTGCCTGTGCGTTGAGAGAAGTGTCGGCTGCGAGAGTCTTGAACTCGGATACGAGAGTCTGTGCTACGCTTGTACCGTCTGCTGCGGGAACGTCATCGGTATCATCGCCGGCGATCTCTTCGGTATCAACTGCTTCGTTGTTTGTGTCGGGTGTGTTGTTCTCGTTGTTATCGGTGGTCTTGGTGCAAGCAACAACAGAGAATGCGAGTACGAATGTTAAGAGTAATGCGATGATCTTCTTCATTTTTAGATCTCCTTTAATTTTTATTGATAGACCAGCTATCATTATTTTCGTTGTAGGACAGTGTATAGACTGTGGCTTCGAAGTCGTCCGTTACTGTCAAGGTGCAGTCCTTAAGTACCTCTATATTGATATTCCAGATAAGCGTAACGCTGCCTTTAATATCCTCGCCGTTATAACCTTCAAGGCTGCCGTTGGATACCGTTACAGAGGATCTTCGGTAAAGGCTGAGCTCAACGGGAATCTGCGTACCGATATATCTTGCAGTCATGGGTGCCGATGCAGATATGTTGACATCAGGGTCTGTGAAGCTGAGATACATCGGGAAAACCGATACCAATATAATAATACAAGCCGCTATAGAAATCAAGCTTTTATAGCTGAATGCTTTTTTTTGCGGTTTTCTGTTAAGTACTTTTACCGCTAAATCAGCAGGTGCTTTGATGCTTTTGTAAGCATCGCTGTACTTGTACCCGGCCATCTTATCCCTCCTCTGTTAGTTTTTCTTTCATCATATCTCTTGCACGCATAAGCCGCATTTTGACCGCCGACAGGCTTATGCCGAGAAGCCTTGTACACTCCTCGATGCTGTAGCCCTCGTAATAGTGAAGGATTATAACATCCTTATATTTTGCAGGCAAATCAGCGAGTATCTCTGTCAACTGAACGTATTCTTCGGCTTTGGTATCATCTGCTATAACGTCCCGTATCTCATCAATATCAAGATGCATCCTGATCTTACGGTGTCTTGATATATCGTGGCAACGGTTGATGCAGACTCTTATGAGCCAGGCTTTTATATGCTCGTCGTCCTTGAAGTGTTGTTTTGCTTGAGAATATCTGATGAAAACATCCTGACATGCATCCTCGGCATCCTCGCGGTTAGCGGTATGCGTCAGAGCAAGTCTGTACAGCATATCCGAATATCGCTCAAAGGCTTCGGTCAGGCTCATCTGTATATGCTTTTGGAAGTCCACTGTCTGTCCTCCTATACTGTAAACGATCAATAATATCAAAAGGTCACAAAAATAATAACATTTTTTTTGAAAATTTGCAATAGCTAATGCTTGGGTCGTTGACACTTAATAAATAATGTAATATAATTTTGTCGGAAAGGAGGAATTAATATGAATTTTTTCAAAAACAGGCCTTTGGCGATATGTTGTTTTATATTCTTGTGTGTTTATTATTTATCCTATTATCTTCCTCCTTGGGTAAAGCTGATAATAATCGCCGTGTCAGTTGTTGTCGGCGTTGTTTTCTTCAGAAGACGGCTGTTTGTGACTGTATGTTCTTTATCTGTGGCTGCTGCATGTATTTTTGGGTGCTTCTATTATGATGTACATGTTTCAAACGCTTCTGAGATGCCCTGCGAAGCAACTGTAGAATTTGAGGTCCTTGATATATCGTTTTCAAACGATTCTATCGCATACGTTGATGGCAAGAGTACAGACGGATATAAAGTACACTATACCGTTTTTGGATCTCCTGAAATTTCTGCAGGTGATGTTATCCGCGGTGAGGTCGTGTACAAGAATATTGAACAGACGGATGATTTTGATGTTGAGAGATATTATAATTCGAAGGATATATGGCTGGAGGCTGAAGTTGAAAACCCCGAGACAGTCGGTCATAATGACAGCATTATCCGCAATTTTATATCCTCGGTACACGGTTTTTGCGCAGATGCTTTCAGTAATTATACCAATGAAGAAACAAGCGGGATTCTTTCCGCGTTATCTATTGGTGACAGATCAGAGTTAGACGAAAGTATAACGAGAGACTTCAGAAGAGCGGGATTATCACATATGCTTGCCATAAGCGGTATGCATCTCTCTGTAATAATGGGATGTATCGTTATGTTTGCCGATCTGTTTTCTTTGGATAAGAGATGGAGCTCTGCGGTCGTTATTGTCATTTGTATATGCTATATATTTATTGCCGGCGCATCCTCCTCTATATTACGTGCAGGTATAATGTTCATAATTATGTCTATGGGCTCTTTGTTCAGGCGTCCATCCGATTCGCTGACAAATCTGATGTTATCGGTAACTCTTATTATTTCATTTTCACCTTCGGCTGTTTTTGATACCGGATTGATCCTGTCTTTCACGGCTACACTCGGTATCATTGTTGTGGTGGGTAAATATATGCGTAAGGTCAAAAACGAAAGACAGAGCTTGCTCGGTAAGCTGTGGAGCTGTATTCTCATCTCACTTATTACGACATTATCTGCACATGCATTCAGCTTTATTCCTCTGTTATTATTCTTTGACAGCTTTTCTGTTATATCGATACTGTCTAATCTGTTAATATCTCCCGTAATTACGGTGATCTTATTCGCTATACCTTTGTTCCTTGCGGTATCAAAGATTCCGCTTGTCGCTGCGGGAATCGGTTATGCCCTTGATCTCGTAACGGGAGTAATGATTTGGACGGTAGCTAAGATAGCCGCCGTGCCAAACGCTCTTGTAGAGCTTAATTATCCCTTTGTTCCTTTTACGCTGATCTCTATTGCTGTCGGCATTGTCTTTATATTTGTTTTCAAGAAACGGAATGCTTATCTGATGCCGTATTTATGTTGGTTTGTTACATTTATCGTTGCGTTTTCCGTATATAATATAAATTTATCGAATAAATGCGACGTAGTGATGTACTCGGAGGCTTCAAGTGATGCTGTAATTATGCGTAATTCCAAAGGTTGTATTTATCTTGATCTCGGAAAGGGCAGTGCTTCCTCCGAAAAGAGAGCGTTTAAAGTCATAAAGGACGAGTTATACGTAAATGAACTTGATTGCTGGGTAATTACGGATTACTCGAATTCTATCATCAAGTCCGCTAATGAACATATGAATGAATTTTATATCAGAAATATATACGTACCGACTCCCTACGATGATGTAAGCAAAGCAGCGGCAGAAGAATTAAAATACAATGCGGGCAGAGAAAATGTAAATATCGTTTATTATGATTATTCAGAGGTATTAACGATCAATAATATTAAGGTCTGCATAAACGAGCCTGTCAGATTTGAGGAGAGCTCTGTATCTGTACCGTCTGCACAAATAGAGTATGGAGGTAGGGAAATCTCCTATGTTGGATGCGGATATTTTGACTACGGTGATCCGTATGAAGCATACGATATTCTGTATATGGGTGAATGCGGCACCAAGCGAAAGCAAAAAGAATCTCCGCATGTGACCTGTAACGCTTCTTTTGTTGCTGAAAATAATGAGGTCGCTTCAAAGAATATAGAGAATGACAGCTTCTTTTTTACCGATAAGGATAATAGAGTTAAGATCAGAATATCACGGTAGTGTAAATTTTTTATATTCAGGTTGAAAAAATCAAACTATTGTAGTATAATAAGTATAATTATATA
>JAZNKU010000250.1:0-2551 GCA_045578685.1 Eubacteriales bacterium | reverse complement strand
AAATTCGTAATAATATGTTAATATATCTTCGATTGATAGAGGGGCACCTTATCAAGAGTAATTTCTGTTTCATAGCTCTCGCAAAGCCGGCAGAAATGAAAGGGGTGGGTGCCGAAGGGATGCACGGCGGTGCTGAACTGGTACTTGGGATAACATCCTCTGTACTGTCGCTCACTTGTGAGCGGAGTGCTATCATAATAATCGATCATTATGCAAAGATACGATTTTTATGGTAGCCGATATCATCGGCTATTTTTTCTATATAGGAGTACAAAAATGAAGAAAGAAACTATCTTTACAGGTGCGGCTTCCGCCCTTGTTACACCCTTAAACGAGAACGGAGTTGACTACGAAAACTTCGGCAGGCTCATCGACTGGCAGATAGAGTCCGGCATTGACGCCCTGGTTATCTGCGGTACTACAGGTGAGGGCTCTACCCTGACAGACGAGGAGCACCGTGAGTGCATCCGCTATGCAGTTGAACGTACCGCAAAGCGTGTTCCCGTTATTGCAGGTACAGGCTCTAATGACACCGCATACGCAATCGACCTTACCGAGTTCTCCTGCAAGGTCGGAGCTGACGCTATGCTGGTGGTTACACCTTACTACAACAAGGCTACACAGAAGGGTCTGGTACAGATGTTCAATACTATTGCAGACCACTCTGACAAGCCCATCATTCTTTACAACGTTCCCTCCAGAACCGGTTGTGCTATCGCTACCTCTACTTATGTAGAACTGGCTGAGCATCCTATGATCGCCGCTATAAAAGAGGCTAACGGCGATATCTCCAAGATCGTCGAGACTGCAAAGTTAGTAGGCGACAAGCTGGATATCTATTCGGGTAATGACGATCAGATACTCCCCGTTCTTGCCTGCGGAGGTAAGGGTGTTATCTCCGTGCTTTCTAACCTCCTTCCCTACGAAACATCCCAGCTCTGCAAGAAGTTTTTTGCAGGTGACGTAGCCGGTGCAAGAGAGATGCAGTTCAAGTATCTTGATCTCTGCAATGCTCTCTTCTGTGAGGTAAACCCCATTCCCGTAAAGGCGGCTATGGCTCATATGGGCTTCTGTGACAACTATCTCCGTCTGCCCCTTACACCTATGGAGGCGGCTCACGAGGAAGTGCTTGTACGCTGTATGAAGGAAGTCGGTATCAAGATATGAAAATTATAATCAACGGTTCAAACGGACGTATGGGTAAAGCCGTTGCCCGTTTTATTGAACAGGACTCTGATATGTCGGCGGTTGCCTTCGTTGACGTCAACAACGTTGCCGCAAGCGACGATCCCATATACGAAAACCTTACGGATTTTACAGGTGAGGCTGACTGTATAATAGATTTCAGCCACCACACCTGTACCGAGGGGCTTCTTGAATATGCGGTAAGCCGTAATATTCCCGTAGTTATCTGTACCACAGCCCATACCGACGAGGAAAAGGCTATGATAAAGGCGGCAGCGGAAAAGATTCCCGTATTCTTCTCTGCCAATATGTCTCTGGGAATTGCGGTAATGAACGAGATATGCAAGACCGCAGCCAAGATGTTCCCCACGGCAAATATTGAGATAATAGAAAAGCATCACAATCAAAAGCTTGACGTTCCCAGCGGTACTGCTCTTCTTCTTGCCGACGGCATTAAGGAGATAAGACCTACCGCCGTCTACAACGTAGGCAGACACGAAAACGGCAAGCGTACCGATGAGGAGATAGGTATTCATTCTCTTCGTATGGGTAACGTAGTAGGTGAGCACGAGGTCATAATAAACACAGGCACGCAGACCCTGTCCATCAAGCACGAGGCTCACGACCGTTCCCTCTTTGCCGAGGGTGCTATCGCCGCGGCAAAGTTCTTATGCGGCAAGGCTGCAGGCTTCTATGATATGACAAATATAATCAAGGATTAACTATGTATAACTCAAGTAACATTTCAGTAAACGAAAAGGGTCATCTCTGCTTTGCGGGGATGGACACAGTGGATTTAGCTAAAGAATACGGCACACCTGCCTATATTATGGACGAAGAAAGAATAAGAGAGCGTTGCCGTATATACAAAACGGCAATGGAGGAGCATTTCGGTGAAGGCTCGATACCTCTCTTCGCCTCAAAATCCCTTTCTATCAAGCGCATATATGAAATTATGTCTGAGGAAGGAATGGGTATAGATATCGTTTCCTCGGGTGAGCTTTATACGGCTATTAAGGCAGGGTTTGACCTGTCAAAGGCTTATTTCCACGGCAACAACAAGACTGATTTTGATATCAAATACGGAATTGAGAACGGTATAGGTCACTTTGTCTGCGACAATGCGGACGAGCTCCGTGCCATTAATGAAATAGCAGGTGCTAACCGCATAAGACAGCGTATACTCCTGCGTATTACCCCCGGTATCGATCCCCATACTCTTGCGGCAATCAATACGGGTAAGGTTGACTCCAAGTTCGGTGCGGCAATAGAAACGGGACAGGCAGACCAGCTCGTTGCTCTTGCTCTCTCCCTTGAAAACATCACGGTTGACGGCTATCACTGCCACATCGGATCACAGATCTTT
>JAZNKU010000249.1:0-3425 GCA_045578685.1 Eubacteriales bacterium | reverse complement strand
TCCCAGCTTTTCTTCAAGCGGCGAGCCGTTATAAGCCGTTCCGAACATAAACACAAAAGAACTAAACATAAGAGACAGACAGGTAATCAATGATACGATATATCTTCCCGCCTTAACTTCATCATCGTAGCATACCTTGAAATATACAAATAACGCAACAACGATAAACAAAGGTAGGCAAAGAAATATAGCCTCCCCCAACGAAAACGGTAGTACCCCGGATATCTTGGACATTATAAGTCTGCAGAAAGAACTTATATTTCTGTTAAACCAATCAGCAAAGGAGGATGACAGCTTGGATATGACAAGCAACATCGCCGAAATAAACGCAAGGCTTATACAGACACGAGATATGGATGAAAAATATCTATTAAGAAATTCTTTAAATTTCATTCTTACTCCTGAAAATTTTAAATCTATCGGGCAAAGGAGCCTCAACGCTGATCATTTCACCGTCAGGCAACGGAAAAGTTAGCTTTGAAGCATGAAGCATAAGCCCCTGTGGTTTTTCAGTACCGTAGAGCCCGTCACCGTATATAGAATTACCTATATATTGCATATGGACTCTTATCTGATGTGTACGTCCGGTTATCGGCTTAACCTTTAAAAGCGTATGCTCGCCGAAATGATCAACAGTTTCAAACAATGTCTCTGCATATTCAGAATCGGTTCCGGACGCGGTTGCCTTTCGAAATATAATACTGCCCTCTTTTCTGGAAATATAGGCAATTATAGTTCCGTTTTCTTCTTTCGGCACACCACACACAACGGCATGATATATTTTTTCAAATTTGTTTTCCTGTAGACTCTTTGACAGCTTTGAAGATGCTGCCCTGTTTTTTGCAACGAGGACTACACCGCTGGTCTCTCTGTCAAGCCGATTGACTGCACGAAATACAAAGGGGATTCCCTTTTCCTTGTAATAATATGCTAAAGCGTTTGCGAGAGTATCGTCATGATGATTATGTGATGGATGCGTAGGCATACCGGCAGGCTTGTTTATACATATAACATTTTCGTCTTCGTATAAAACTTCAACAGGCAAACAGACAGGAAGAATATTGTCGTTCATATCTTCGCACGAATCCTCAAGATCCAGATCAAGAGTATCTCCAAAGCGAAGAATGTATCTTACCGTAACATGTTCGTTATTAACACGTATACCGTTGCCATTCTTTAACGATACGACCTGACCTCTTGATAGCCCAAGCTCACAAAACAGTATTTCCTTGACAGTCTTACCCTCACGGGTGATATCTACGGCAATTTTCATTTTTTTGCCAACGCTTCGCATACAGCCTTGTTTGGTGTAACAAAGGCGGAATAATTAGTATGGTATATTACAAAACCGGGCTTTGCACCTGCAGGCTTCTTGATGTTTTTGACCAGCGAATAGTCGACCTCTACACTTGCTTTATCAGACGCCTTGGAGTGAGTTGCTGCGATAACGGCAGCCTCCGTGAAATCCTCGGCAGGAGGCTCTTGCATACCGTCACAAAACATGATCACATGGGAACCGGGCATATTTTTGGCATGAAACCAATAATCACCCTTAGACGCCAGTTTAAAGGTAAGCCTTTCATTCTGAGTATTATTTTTACCGCAAAGAATGCGATAACCGTTTGTTGTTTCAAACTCCAGAGGCTTTGTCTGTTGCTGCTTTATCTGAGTATAGTTCTTCATACGCGAACCGTATCCCGATTCATAAAGCTCTCTTCTGATCTCGTTGATTTCAAGCTCACCCTCAGCACGGTCAAAGGATTCAAGAACGCTGTACAAATATTCGAGCTCACGGGCAGAAATATCGATCTGTTTCTGTAATTCTATCTCGGCTTTTTTGAGCTTATTATATTTTTTATAATATTTCTGTGCATTAGAGGCAGGATCAAGGCGATAGTCAAGCGGTACACTTACTTCAGACATATCAGGATCATAATAATCGATAAGAGTTGCCTTGTTCATCCCTCTCTTAAGAGCATAGATATTTGAGGTTATAAGGTCACCGTAACGCTTAAACTGTTCCTTATCGGCACAACCTCTAAGATCCTCCTTTTGAAGTGCAGTCTTTTTTTCAAGACGGGAAATCGCATTTTCTATAAGCTTAAAAAGGTCACTTGCTTTCTGCTTGATACGGTCGGTGCGTTCTCTCTCATCAAAATAAGAGTCTATAAGCTCTCCGAACGAGGTACAGACCACAGAATTCATATTACTTCCATACTGGGTTATGGGCATGAAGCAGTATTCCTTTGGAGCACCCTCGTCGTCACGGAGGAGAACAGGCACAAAATCATTATTTCTGATTCTGTCGACAACAGTTTTAAAGGAATCCCAATCTCCGTTCAGCGCTATTTCTCTGGCAACAAGTGCAGAAATACCCATATAACGTGAGGTGATGAATTTAGATATGTCCCCCTGCCAATCGGCAACAGCAGACTCATAACCTTCTTTTGTTTCAGACAAGGGATCAATCTTGTCCTGCGAGGGAGGCATTTCGTATGTCATACCGGGCAACACCTGTCTTTTATGACTGGTGGTAAGATCAACTATCTTGATAGCCGAGATGATCTTCATATCTGCATCACAGAATATTATGTTACTGTATTTACCCATTATCTCGCATACGATAGATTTTTTTGTTTTAAAATTCATATCGTCTCTTGCTTCGAAATCAATTCGGCATGCACGCTCGAATCCAAGCTGTTCAATACTTGTTATTCTCGCACTTTGAAGATGCTTACGAAGAAGCTGAGTGAAGGTCGGAGGCACGGCGGGATTCTGTAATGAAAGATTGGTCAGATTGATTCTGGGTGTATTTGCTCCCGCTGACAGAAGCAGTTTAAGGTTTTCTTTTCGCCCCTCAGGACGGAGATTAAAAACAAGCTCTTCCCTTCCGGGCTGATAGATCTTATCAACTCTTGCTCCTATTATTTGATTTTTAAGTTCATATACACATGCAGAAAGCATTCCGGCATCAAACGCCATTATTCTTCCTCCTTGTAACAGTTATAGTAATATTCTTTTCCTATCTCGCGAAATCCGCAGCTTAAAGCCGTCGCGATAGAAGCTTTGTTATAACACGAAGCACGGTAAGTGGGAAGCTTTCCCATGTCTATCACCTTGCAAGCCATATCGCAAAGGACAGCTTTGGCATAACCCCTGCCCCTGAAGTCTGATAATGTTTCAACCGCAAGCTCGACTTCTTCGTCATCATCCTCGATAAAATAATTGGCAGCAGAAATTGCTGCTATTCTACCCTCCCGAATAATCAAAGATGCTGGCTGACCTTCTGCTTTAATTACATCAGCTTCAAATTCGGTCTCGTCAGATGTATACTCCGCATCCTCTATGCTTGCCGTTTCAATAATGCTCTTTTTCGTGTGTGAGCCTTCAAATACCAGGTAATATTCCAAAGCATCATCACAACG
>JAZNKU010000248.1:0-3601 GCA_045578685.1 Eubacteriales bacterium | reverse complement strand
TTTTGATGTAGTTTGCGAACATTGCAACGTTGACCTCGTCAAGCGCCGCCTCCACCTCGTCGAAAATACAGAAAGGCGAGGGATTTACGTTCAGAATAGCGAAGAAGAGCGCGATACTGATGAACGCCTGCTCACCACCCGAGAGAAGAGAGAGGTTCTTGATTATCTTTCCGGGAGGCGCAACGTTGATCTCAATGCCGCTGGTAAGGACATTTTCGGGATCGCTCAATTTAAGCTCTGCCGTGCCACCGCCGAAGAGCTCACGAAATACATCCTTAAAGTTTTTATTGATCTGCTCAAGTACGGTCACGAACTGAGTACGCATTTCACTCTCAAGCTTGTATATAACACCGCCGAGCTCGTTCTTTGACTTGGTAAGGTCGTCGAACTGAACCTTTAAGAAGTCGTAACGGGTCTTGACCTCCTCGTACTCCTCAATGGCGTTTACATTAACGTGACCTAAATGCTTTATCTTGCCTCGTAACTCGTTACGGGCTCTTACTGCCTCCGGACGTGTGGCCGCTGTTACAGGCTCGTACTCAAGCTCACAGGCAGCGGAGAAGGAGAGCTCGTACTCATCCCACAGATGGGCGATAAGCTTGTCCTGCTCATCCTGTACAGATTCGCACTGTGTTTCCAGCTTAGTATATTCTCTGAACAGAGTCTCACGCTTGTGAGTCAGATCCTTTGTTTCCTCACGGAGCTTACTTTCCTTTGCCTCGTTTGCAAGATTTTGCTCGGATATAGAGGCGATCTCTGCCTGCATCTTTGTGATTTCTGCTGCGATCTTTTCGGATTCCTCTTTGCCGCCGGAGATCTTTTCAGCTATTGCATCAAGCCTCTCGTTGGCAGCGGAGATCTTATTGTCCTCGATATTTCTCTTGGATATAAGCTCGTCAAGTGCGTCACGGCGGATAGATATCTCGTATTCGCCCTGATCTATATCTTTTTTCTTTTTCTCGATTTCGATGCCGCAGAGGTTCATCTTAACGCTGACATCACTTTGCTCGCGGGTGAGAGTATCACGCTTGGAAATCAATTCTCTCATCTTTTCCTCAAGGGCAGCAATTTCTGTCTCGAGCACCTCAATGCAGGCCTTGCCTTTAGCGATAGATTCCTCGGTATCGTTTTGCTCACGGTCGATGGAATCAAGAGAGGCAATTATAGCAGCCTTTCTTGTATCGTCACCGGAGAGCTGCGTCATCAGTATCTTCTGCTGTGTTTCCTCTGCGGAGCAAAGGGAATTGAATAGTGCCTTACGGGCGTTGATATCGTCGTTTGCACCCTGATTGTCAGAAATGATCTTTTCCTCAGCCTTTATATCTGCTTCAGTCTTTTTAAGATCAGCCTCAGCCTTTACTATCTCCTCGTTTATGGAGTCGATCTCTGCGGAACGTGTAAGAATACCGCTGTCCTGCTTAAGCGAACCGCCCGTAAAAGAACCGCCGGCGTTGATCTGTTGACCGTCAAGGGTTACACAGCGAAGCTTATAGCCGTTAGCCTTTGCGGCAGCATTTGCATTGTCAAGGTTATCGAATATTGCGGTTCTTGCCAAGAGAGAATCAATAACATCGTAGTATTTCTCGTCTGTCTTTACAAGCTCGCTTGCAAGGCCGAGATAGCCCTTCATGCCATTTAGCTTCACATTGTCGGGCAGATACTGGGGCTTTATAGATGTCAAGGGATAGAAGGTGGCTCTACCCTTACGGTTATCCTTTAGATAACGGATAGCGTCCTTTGCGTCCCTTTCATTTTCACAGACCAGATTCTGGATCTGTGCACCGAGGGCGGTTTCAATGGCTACTGCATATTCGGAATCAACTTCTATTATCTTTGACAGAGGCCCGATGATACCGCGGAGTGCTCCTCTTTCGGCTGCGCTCATAACAGAGCGTACACTTCCTGTATAGCCCTCGAAGAGGTCCTCCATGCGACGCAGGTTTTCTATACGCTGCTGCTTTGCCGAGATATCAAGTGTAAGCTTATTCTTTCGGTGAGTAAGTCTCTCGATCTCTGCCTTTGCGTGCTCAATGATCTCGTCGCTTTCACCCTTCTGACCTTCGATCTCCTCAATGCTCTTACGGTAGGATGCGATCGTCTCATCTGCTTGCTTGATACGCTTGGTGATAAGCTCAATGGAAGCCTCTACCTCTTCGAGCTCTGCGTTAAGCATACCGCGTCTGTCATCTCTTGATTTGCCCGATGCCTCGAGTGCTGAAAGGCTTATACGCCCCTGAACTACCTCGTCTTTTTTACGGTTAATATCCATATCGACATTGTCGATCTCGTCGAAGAGAACTTCGAGAGTATTGTCGTACTCGCTGACCTTCGCCTGCTTGTCGGTATAGTCGGTGACCAGGGACATGAGCTCTTTCTTTTTGTCCTCGTTTGCCGATACCGAGGAGGCAACCAAAGCTTCAGCGGCTTCGATATTCTTGGAAATGCGTTCCTTTTCTGCCTCGCTCTGTACAATAGCGTCGTTTAAGTGCTTGACATCGTTTTCAAGGACCTTGCCTGATGATTCGAAGTCAAAGCGGCGCTGATTGCTTTCGTTTATAAGTCTGTTAAGCTCTTCATACCTGAGCTTGTTTGATTGTGTGATCTCATAAAGTCTGTCACTCTGTGTTTCAAGAGCGGAAAGAGAATCGTCTGCCATCTCAAGCTCGTGGCTTATTATCTCAAAGTCGGTGCGGAGCTTTTTTGACTTTTCCTTGATGTCAGCTATGTCAAAGATACATATCGCTACATCAAGAGCCTTCTTTGCCTCGAAAAGCTCTATATATTTTCTCGCTTTTGCGGCATCCTTTTCCAGAGGTCCTACACGTCCCTCAAGCTCGGAGAGAATGTCGTTAATACGGATGAGGTAGTCGTCTGTTTCGGTGAGCTTACGCTCAGCCTCGTTCTTTCTTGCACGGTATTTGGCGATACCTGCAGCTTCTTCAAATATATTTCGTCTTTCGTCGCTCTTCTGGGATATGATCTCTGCCGCCTTACCCTGACCAACGATCGAATAACCGCCTCGGCCGATACCGGTATTCATGAATAGTTCGGTAATATCCTTTAAGCGGACGGGCTTGCGGTTGATCATATATTCGCTTTCGCCGGTACGGTAGTAACGGCGGGTAACCGTAACCTCGTCGTAGTCGATAGCCATTTTGTTGTCCGGGTCGGTGTTGTCTATGGTAAGTGAAACCTCTGCATAGCCCATAGGTCTGCGGTTATCCGTACCGCCGAAGATAACATCCTCCATACGCTTACCACGTATGCTCTTGGAGGATATCTCACCCAGAACCCAGCGCATTGCATCGGATATATTTGATTTTCCGCTGCCGTTAGGTCCTACGACCGCAGTAACGCCACGGTCAAAAGACAGAACCGTTTTGTCTGCAAAGGACTTAAAGCCCTGTAACTCAAGTGTTTTTAATCTCACGCCGTGACCTCCTTTCGGTTAATTCGTATTTATAGCTTAATTGTTCCTATATGTTGTTTATACTCTCGCGGGATCGGTATAGCTGCCGGGTAGCATCAGCCTGAATTTCTTTTGTCGGAGCATATTTATAATGTCATGAATATCTTTTATGTCCCCGTTGAAATCCATACC
>JAZNKU010000247.1:0-8158 GCA_045578685.1 Eubacteriales bacterium | reverse complement strand
AGACCGCTTGGCCTCCGACTTATTAGAGTTATCGTACATGGGAAAACGGGCAAAGTTGGTAAGATAGTTTACCTGAGGCAGATGACCCGGTGCATCGGTGTTGAATCGCTCTATGACATCACGGTCTACGGGAATATAGCTGCGGGCGTGGTCCTCACCCTGTCTGATATACTTTCGGAATTTACCCGACTTTGACTGCCAGGTGATCATAACATACAGCAGTCCTCCGAACACGGGGACGGTAAGCATGATGATTATCCACACTATCTTATATGCCGGCTTGTCCCGTCGGTTGACCACATAGAGTACCACCAGCAGGCTCAACAGCTCAAACAGGGGCATTAAATGTCCCAGTCTGCCGAGAATAAAGCCCACTATGATAAACACCTGCACCAGAAGCAGGAGTATCACTATCATTCTTCTGTTAAGTAATATTTTAAGCAGTTTTTTCATAATATACCTCTTAAATTACCACTTTCCATCTACCCAAAAGGAATAGTTGCGTTGCAACTATTCCCTCATCAATTCTGCATTCTGCATTTTGCATTTTGCATTCTATTTATCCTTCCCATTTGCTATATTCTTATCTATCTCGGAGGAAAACTCCAGCATAGAGGAAAGAATATAGTTACTTACATACATACCCTTGGGAGTAAAGGCATAGCCCGCAGCGGTCTTGTCCATAAAGCCGTTCTCAACATATGCGGGAAGCAGATCCTCGTACATAGCGTCAAAATCCATACCGAAAAGACGGTTGAACTCTGCCGTATTGATACCGCTCTTGAGTCGCAGACTGAGCATAATATATTCCCCTACCCTCTCGGCAGGTGAAATGGAATAGTTCTCGTCAGTGATAACGTCGCTGTTATCGGGATCCTCTATAGCAGATACGAAGCTGTCTATATCCTTTATAAAGGAGAAACGGGTATTACGGAAATAAGAGTGTGCGGCAGTTCCCAGACCCAGATATTCCTGACAGGTCCAGTACTTCATATTATGCTTGCACTCGTAGCCCGCCTTGGCAAAGTTGCTTATCTCGTACTGGAGATATCCGTGACGGGCAAGATAATCTATGGCATACTCATACATCTCATACTCCACATCCTCGTCGGGAAGAGGCAGAGAGTCGCGGATAACGCCGAAGGGGGTGGAATCCTCGATCTTGAGATTATACAGAGATATATGCTCGGGGGCAAGTGCAACGATCTTCTCAAGGGATTCCTTAAAGGAATCAAGAGTCTGCTCGGGGATACCGTACATAAGGTCGAGGTTGATATTGTCAAAGCCTGCCTTACGCGCCTGCTTGTAGGTCTTTTCAAACTCACCGTAGGTATGTATACGGCTCAGAGCGCGGAGCTCGTTATCGCAGGCAGACTGTACACCTATGCTGAGACGGTTGATTCCTGCCTTGCGGTACTTCTTGAGCTGTGAGAGGGTTACCGTTGCGGGGTTTGCCTCCATGGTGACCTCAGCATCAAGCGTTACATGAAAATGCTCGTATATGCAGTCGATAAGCTGGAGCATATCCTTCTCGGGTACTATGGTGGGAGTTCCTCCGCCGAGAAAAACGGTATCAACCGCATAGGGCTCACAGGATGCGGAATAATCCTCGCACTGAAGCATCAGCGCGTCTATATATTTGTCAATGTTATTATGCCCTACCACAGAATAAAAGTCGCAGTAAGCGCACTTATTCTTACAGAAGGGGAAATGTACGTATAATCCTAATCTTTTCATCTTATCCTCACTCATCAAGCTTAAGTACAGCCATAAACGCCTCGGGGGTAACCTCGACAGAGCCTAACTTACGCATCTTCTTTTTACCCTCCTTCTGCTTTTCAAGCAGTTTCTTCTTACGGGTAATATCACCGCCGTAGCACTTTGCAAGTACGTCCTTACGAAGTGCTTTAACGGTCTCACGAGCAATGACCTTGCCGCCGATAGCCGCCTGAACGGGCACCTCAAAGAGCTGTCTCGGGATATTTTCCTTAAGCTTCTCTGCTATCTTGCGTCCTCTGCCGTACGCCTTGTCGGTATGAACGATAAAGGAAAGCGCGTCCACTATCTCGCCGTTAAGAAGGATATCCAGCTTAACAAGCTTACTGGGCTTGTGACCGATAAGCTCGTAGTCAAGAGAAGCGTAACCGCGGCTACGGCTCTTTAATGCGTCAAAGAAGTCGTATACTATCTCGTTTAAGGGAAGCTCATAGTGAAGCTCGGCACGGGTAGAATCAAGGTATTTCATATCGTGGAATATGCCTCGTCTGTCCTGACAGAGGTCCATGATACCGCCAACATACTCGGTGGGGGTTATGATATTTGCCTTGACCATAGGCTCGGCAGATTCAAGTATCTCACCCTGATCGGGATAGTTTGAGGGGTTGTCTATATACAGCACCTCACCGTCGGTCTTGGTTATCTTGTAGATAACGCTGGGGGCGGTGGTGATGATATCAAGGTTAAACTCTCGCTCAAGTCTTTCCTGAATTATCTCCATATGCAGAAGTCCGAGGAATCCGCAACGGAAGCCGAAGCCGAGAGCTGCTGAGGTCTCGGGCTCGAACATAAGGGATGCGTCGTTGAGCTGGAGCTTTTCAAGAGCGTCGCGGAGGTCATCGTACTTTGCTCCGTCCTCGGGATAGATACCCGAGTATACCATGGGAAGTGCCTGCTTAAAGCCGGGAAGCGGCTCGGTGATACCGTTCTCAACGGTGGTGATGGTATCACCTACCTGTGTATCACGGACATTCTTGATGGAGGCTGTGATATAACCAACCTCGCCTGCGGCAAGCTCACTTGCCTTCTGAAGTCCGAAGGGCGCCATATAACCCACCTCGATAACGTCAAACTCGGCGCCCGTATTCATCATACGGATACGCTGTCCGGCTCTTAACTTACCGTCAAAGACACGGACGTATACAACGACTCCGAGATAAGAATCGTAGTATGAGTCGAATATAAGGCACTTAAGGGGTGCGTTCTCGTCACCCTTAGGTGCGGGAATATCGGTTACTATCTTCTTTAAAACATCGGGGATGTTTGCTCCTGTCTTTGCAGAAATGCAGGGACAGTCCTCGGCAGGTATACCGATAACATCCTCTATCTCACCGCGTACCCTGTCGGGGTCGGCTGCGGGAAGGTCGATCTTATTGACTACGGGAACTATCTCAAGGTCGGCATCTATTGCAAGATAAGCGTTGGCAAGGGTCTGTGCCTCTATACCCTGAGAAGCATCAACTACTAAAAGCGCACCGTCGCAGGCGTTAAGGCTGCGGCTGACCTCGTAGTTAAAGTCAACGTGACCGGGGGTGTCTATAAGGTTGAGAGAGTAGGTCTCGCCGTCATCTGCCTTGTACTGCAGATTGACTGCTCTCGCCTTGATGGTAATGCCTCTTTCCCTTTCGAGATCCATATTGTCCAGTACCTGCTCCTCCATCTCTCGGCTGGTGAGAGTCTGGGTATTTTCAAGCAACCTGTCGGCAAGGGTGGACTTGCCGTGGTCGATATGTGCTATGATCGAAAAATTTCTGATCCTTTTCTGTCTGTCTGACATACAGGCTCCTTTATAATTTAAACTATATTTAATTAATTATATAACAACAGGTTTTATATGTCAATATTTAAATGCGGAATTCGGATCAATGACACCCCAAATTTCAATTTGGTTGGTGGAATTATGCAAGGAACTTGCGTAGCAAGTTGTCGCAGTGCGGAATGCGGAATTAATGAAGAAAACACTCCCGCAGGAGTGCAGGAGTGTTTTCGTTATTCAAATAATACGTTTTTGAGACTATAGCCCTCAAACTTGTCCGTAAGGTACTTTTCGGGCTGTTCGATGAACATCTTTCTAAAGACCTCAAGGTAGGTTATCTTGAGGTAGTTGTCTATCTCATAGAAGCCGTCGTCAAATTTGGCGGGCTTATAATAGGGGCTCTTCTTACACATCTCAAGGATATCATCATAGGTTATCTCACCGATAAAGAGATCCTTAAGCTCGGTGGAGCCGGGCATCTTGTGGATAACCGAGGTCACGCCCTCGGGAAGTATTGCATTTATCGCCTTCTTGTGAAATTCCTTCTTCTTTTCGCCTATCTGTACCGCGTTCTCGCAGGTCTTCATATACTCCTTACGCATATAAGGATATTCTGGGTTGACGCCGAAGTAGTTCATCATGATTCCGTTCTTCTTGGTAACTATATAGGTCGCCATATCGTATACCGTTCTGTAAGGACGGAAGCGAAGTCCCTTGAATATACGGCCGGGGAGCTTCTTCATTGTATAATCGAAGATAGCCTTTGCCTGATGGAAGGGGTGGTACATCTCGAAGTTGAGTACCTGATCGGCGCACTCGCCCAGCATTATATGCTTGACCCCGTGGCTTGACACCAGATCTGCAAGCTCGTACTGGAGGAATATTCCTCTCTCATACATACAGCCCTCCATAGCATATACTATCTCGGGGAGCTTGTCAAAGCTACTGCCGTTGACACGTCGGGTATGCAGATCTACGTTACCGTAGTAAGCGCATATCTTCTCGGCATCGGGGATCTCGTCGGTTCCTATGGTTCCGCCGATACAGAAGGCGTCGATACGCTTGTCCGAGAGCTTCTGGAGGTTATGCATTATGTAGTTGGAGTCATAGCCTGAGGAAATGGTAGTTGCCATGCCCTCGTGCCATACAGCCTTGGTGTTACGGCTGACTACATCATCGTATTTTTCTATGCTTATCTCTTCCTTTACATTTGGAAGCTTCTTATGCTTTATAAGCTTAGGCTTACGGCAGACCTCAAGGTTTGCCTTACCCGGCATTTTATGTATGCCCTTAATAAGTGTGTCAGAGTTTGCACTGTAGCCGCGGAGGATAAACTGCTTGACCGCCGCCATATTCATCTGCCAATCGTTTTTTACATTTGTAACTATAGCACGCAGAGAGTTGGTGATATACACTCTGCCGTTATCATTGTAATAGAATATCGCCTGATTTGAACCGAAAAAGTCCTGAAAAACATATGCGGTCCTCTTGTCATAGTCGAGAACTATAGCGGTATATATTCCGTCAAGGACCGTGTCGGTATCCTTGCCGTACTCGCTATACAGCTCGATGACCTTCTCCTCGTCTGCACGGTTCTGCATAAGGTCATAGGCGTTTCCCAGTATGACGGCTGAGACATTTCCCTTCTTTACAAGCTTATCTCCGCCGAAAAGAGCTTCGGTCTTTGTAAAATCCGCGGTATCTATAATAAGGCAGATATTGTTATCCATACAAACCTCCAAATTCATTATCCCGTATATTGTAACATATTCCGCTTGAGAAATCAACATGTTGACAAAAAATCGTATTTGTTATATAATGTTAGAAATTATCGTATTTCGGAGAAACCAATGAAAAACAATAGAACAAAAAAACTGGTGGTGCTGGCAATGCTATGTGCCGTTGCCTTTGCCGTAGCGGCACTGGGAACACCCATAATGCCCACAGCCCCCTTCCTTAAATTAGAATTCAAGGACGCTGTAATCGTAATGTCCGGTTTTATGTTCGGACCTCTGGCATCCCTTATTATAACCTGCGTGGTTTCCGCAATAGAGCTCTTCACCGTAAGCGAAGCGGGCGTCATCGGTATGATGATGAACATACTTTCTACAGGTGCATTTGCATGTACTGCGGCAACCATTTACCGCAGACACCGTAAGATAAGCGGTGCTGTCCTCGGTCTTGTGATGGGTGTGCTGCTTATGACGGCGCTGATGCTGTTATGGAACTACACAATGACACCCATATATATGGTAGTTGACCGTCAGATAGTTGCAGATATGCTTGTACCCGTATTCCTTCCCTTCAATCTATTAAAAGGCTTTATAAACGCAGCTCTCGCCCTTGCACTTTACAAGCCGGTTACAACGGCACTTCGCAAGGCAAAGCTTATGCCTCCCACCCATAAGAAGGGTAAGCTCGGGCTCTGGCTCGTTACTCTTATAATATCGCTCATCGTTATAGCGGCGTGTGTGGCAGTAATACTCGTAATAAACGGCAAAATATAACACATAAAAATAACAGGCTTTTGAGCCTGTTATTTTTATTGAATAGTGAAAGACAAATAATTATGGTCGAAAGGTGTTGCATTTATGCAACACCTTTCTTCATATACAGTATTCAGTTTGACCAGTTTTCGGGGGAGATGGAGATATTGAGATCATAATCTCCGTCGTAGTTTTCTCCTATATGGATACCGTACTTTCTTATCATATCGACAAGCTCCTGATTTTCGGCTTCATAAGCCCGCTTCTGCTCGTCGGTTCCGTTCTTGAACTGAGTATCGTAGAGGGCACACTGCTTGAGATATGTCCAGGATGTACGGGATACCTGAATATGCTCGAGCTGTTCGGGAGTCTTGGCTCCTGCCTCTGCTTCATCCCAGAGCTTTTCGAAGGCGGGTATAACTTCACGGATATGCTCGTAATCGTAATAACCGGAGGTTGCTGCGTGGAAGCTGTGGTGCTTTTCGTTACCAAGCTCGGTTATACCGTCAATATACTGTCTGATACTCTTCCAGCCGTCTCCGTAGAACGCCTTGAGGAAACCGTCCATACGGTAGTAGTATTCCTCCTCGGTCATATAGGGATTACGGTATACGTGAGCAAAGAGATATGCACGAAGCTCTAAAAGCTCGGCACTTCTGCCGACCATACTGTTGAGGAATACGCCCTCACAGCCATTGTCGGCAAAATACTTTGCATTGGGAAGGATTGAGTCAAAATCGGGGAAAGGAGTCATTGAATCGCTGAATGCAGCCGTATGCTCCCAGAGATAAAGCTTGTCTACTATCTCGCCCCACTTTTTGATATGCTCTGCAGATTCCTTATTGAAATCACAGGTGGTATCAGCGTATTCGTGTGCGGGACAGAGATGAAGTGTATTGTAGTGAAGGAGTATATTCTTATGAAGCTTGGTATCAGACTTAGGGGGCTTGATACTCCAGTTATAAGCCCAGGTTGCAAACTTGACGTTAGGCTGTTCCTCCTCAAAGGTCTCGCCTACGAGATTGAGAAGTCGAATAAGAGCGCCGCCACGGGTTCCCTCCTCACGGTAAGCCACTTCGCACAGTTTGCAGCGACAGTAATTCTGGCTGTCGTTCTGAATAAGTCCGACGAGGTTAACGTTAGGCTTCTCTGCCAGAAGCTCTCTTATGTTCTTAAGAAGGCTCTCAATGTTTTCGGGAGAGGAGAGACAAGGGGTATCCCAGGTGTTCTCATAAGTATGTCTCCAGGCACCTGTCATAAGGTTACCGAGCTGGTGAGGAAGTCCGCAGCCCCAGTCGCTGTAATAATAACCGCAATCAAGATACGAATCATCACCTGCACTGTGGATATAAAACGTTCTTGTCTCAAAGCTGGGACCGTCTATATACTCGTATCCGTCATTCAAGCTGATAACAGGATCGGCCTCGGCATATGTACCCTCGTCTTTGTAATAGAAATTAAGTCCGAATTCCTTTTCAAGGAAATAAATAACTGCGTTCTGAGTGCCGTCTATATTAAATGTGGTTCTGCTGCCGTCATCACGTCCGGCATCAGTGTCGATACCCGTGATAACGAGATAATTGCCCTGTACCTGACAGAGGAAGTTCTGATCATCGGTAAAAGCCGCTCTGTCAACAGATACTATTCCCTTCTCCTCGCGGTTGGTCTTACCCACGAGGATCTCGTACTCGCCTACCTCGGCGGAGTCGGTTACAACGGGGAGCTTATATCCGATGCTCATTTCGATGTACTTTGCAAGATCGTTTGCGGCTTCTGCAACCGACTCAATCTCGTTTGCATTATATACTATGGTATAGAGGGAAATATCGTTTCCGTTTATCTCATATACGGGGGTAAGATAAAGGTACTTTGAGAACATAGTAGCGCACTCGGCTCTTGTTGCAGGATTGCGGGGGTTAAGATAGAGCTTATCGCCCGACTTTGAGCCGTTTACTATTCCGTTACCGTATGCCCATTTAAGGTTCTCTACCGCATAGGTGGAAACCTTATCTGAGTCCGGAAACTCGGTGATGTCCTTTGCGTTTTCTATAGTCATACCCTTATACTCTGCATATCTGTAGAGCATAGCGGCAAGCTGTTCACGGGTAATGTTTTCGTTAGGTGCAAAGGTGGTGTCGGT
>JAZNKU010000246.1:0-1909 GCA_045578685.1 Eubacteriales bacterium | reverse complement strand
AAATAATACGGCAAACATAACGGGGGACAATATGAGTTTGATGAGGGTTGATATAATATTCATACCATATAGATATGCAGAAGTTTAATTCGGAATGCGGAATGCGGAGTGCGGAGTGCGGAATTAAGGAAGATTTTTGTCCTTTGGGACAAAAATCTACAATAAATAATGTATTACAAATTTGAAATGTTAACTAACTGTAAAAACACCCCGCAAACTCTTGATTTATTTTCCCCTTGTGGTACAATTATCCATGTGCTTTGGCACTCATAAGTGTTGAGTGCTAAAATTAATAAAGTAAATTCACTTATATAGGAGGCATATTATGAATATCAGACCTTTAGCTGACCGTGTTGTTATCAAGATGGTTGAGGCAGAAGAGACAACCAAGAGCGGCATCATCCTTACCGCTACCGCAAAGGAGAAGCCCCAGGTTGCAGAGGTTGTAGAGGTAGGTCCCGGCGGTATGGTTGACGGTAAGGAAGTCACAATGACCGTTAAGAAGGGCGACCGTGTTATCACATCCAAGTACAGCGGCACCGAGGTTAAGCTTGGCGACACCGAGTACATTATCGTTAAGCAGAGTGACATACTCGCAATCGTAGACTAATTCACGGAGGTAAAGAATAATGGCAAAGGATATTGCATACGGCATTGATGCCAGAAACGCCCTGCTTGCAGGTATTGACAAGCTGGCTGATACAGTAAAGATCACAATGGGCCCCAAGGGCAGAAACGTAGTTCTTGACAAGAAGTACGGCGCACCCCTTATCACAAACGACGGTGTTACCATCGCAAAGGAGATCGAGCTTGAGGACGCTATGGAGAACATGGGTGCACAGCTCGTAAAGGAGGTTGCTACCAAGACCAACGATGCAGCAGGTGACGGTACAACAACCGCTACTCTTCTTGCACAGGCATTTGTTCGTGAGGGTATGAAGAACCTCACCGCAGGTGCTAACCCCATGGTACTCCGTAAGGGTATTGCAAAGGCAGTTGACAAGGCAGTTGAGTGCCTTATCGCTAACAGCCGCAAGGTTACAGGTACAGACGATATCGCACGTGTAGGTACTATCTCCGCAGGTGACGAGGTTATCGGTACACTTATCGCTGACGCTATGGAGCGTGTTACCGCTGACGGCGTTATCACTGTTGAAGAGTCTAAGACTGCTGAGACCTACTGCGAGGTAGTTGAGGGTATGCAGTTTGACCGTGGTTACCTCTCTCCCTATATGGTAACCGATACCGACAAGATGGAGGCAGTTCTTGACGACGCTTTCGTTCTTGTTACAGACAAGAAGATCTCTAACATTCAGGACATTCTTCCTATCCTTGAGCAGCTCGTTCAGGCAGGCAAGAAGCTCCTTATCATTGCTGACGACGTAGAGGGCGAGGCTCTTACCACTCTCGTACTCAACAAGCTCAGAGGCACATTTACCTGCGTTGCAGTTAAGGCTCCCGGCTTTGGTGACAGACGTAAGGATATGCTCCGTGACATCGCTATCCTCACAGGCGGCGAGGTTATCTCCGACGAGCTTGGTCTTGATCTTAAGGAGACCCAGATCCACCAGCTCGGTCGTGCTCGTCAGATCAAGATTACCAAGGAAAACACCATCATCGTTGACGGTGCAGGCGATACCGCTGAGATTAAGAACCGCGTAACTCAGATCAAGGCAGCTCTCGAGACAACTACAAGCGATTTCGACCGTGAGAAGCTCCAGGAGAGACTTGCTAAGCTCGCAGGCGGTGTTGCAGTAATCAAGGTTGGTGCAGCTACCGAGGTTGAAATGAAGGAAAAGAAGCTCCGTATCGAGGACGCTCTCAACGCTACCAAGGCAGCAGTTGAAGAGGGTATCGTTGCAGGCGGCGGCGTTGCATACCTCAACGTTCTCGAGGACGTTAAGAAGGT
>JAZNKU010000245.1:0-6077 GCA_045578685.1 Eubacteriales bacterium | reverse complement strand
TATCCGCACCCAATGCCGCCTCGACTACGGTGTGGAAGCCTAACTCCTTAAGACCGGAAACTACCTGTCCGGGCTTGGCGTAGGTAAACTGACTGGAAATAGCAGGAGCAATAACGGCATAAACCTTATATGCGGTATTTTCCCTGCTCTTTTTGATATAATCTATTACATTAAGTATATAAGACTTATCGCTTATAGCACCGAAGGGACACTGGTACACACAGGCTCCGCACCCGATACACTTGTCGTTATCTATAGCCGCGGCGTTGTTATCGTTGATGGATATCGCCTTGACCTTGCAGGCGTTCTGACAGGGGCGCTTACGATTAACTATTGCGAAAAAGGGGCAAACCTTAGCACACTGACCGCATTCAACGCACTTGCTCTTGTCTATATGGGCTACATGATTATGATCAAAGGAAATAGCACCCCTCTTACATACATCCTCACAGCGGTGAGCAAGACAGCCTCTGCAGGAGTCGGTCACCTCATAGCCTGCCGCAGGACACTCGTCACAGGCGGTTTCGATGACCTCTATGACATTGGGGTTGGAACTGTCTCCGCCCATAGCAAGCTTGATACGGTCGGCAAGTATAGCCCTCTCCTTATATACGCAGCAGCGCATCGTGGGGGTCTTGCCGGGTACTATCTGCTTTGGAATATCAAACAGCTTTTCGTGAAGGGTATCGTTCCACGCGTGACGGGCAACCTCACGAAGTACTTTATATTTTAAATGCTGTACTTTTGTATCGAATTTTTTCATTATTATTCCTTAAAAATAACTTACTTTTATGCGCTTACCCATCTTTTTAAGACAAGTGGAAAGCTCCTCAACGAGGTTCATCTTGATGTTGAAATTGATGGGAAGATCCGGATTCTGATGGGCGGGGTTTACCGCTCTGCCCACGTAAAAGTTGATATCGGTAGCCTCCTCGAAGATCAGACGGCAGATGAGGGACGCGCCGTCCTTTTTTATGCTCCAATGCTCGTAATTGGTATTTTCGCCAAGATAGTCCTTGGCATATTCAAGCACGCGGTTTACGGTAATAACACCCTCGGTCACAAGATCCACGCCCTCAAGCTCGGCTATAGGGGGAATATCGCTTCTCTCAAAATTAAGACTTGCCTTAAGAGGCTTATTAAGGAACTTTGACGCGATAGAAGAGGTGGTACCTCCGCATACGATATGCTTTCCTTCCTTAGAGAAGAAGAGTGACATCATGCGGTTAGCGTCGTCACGGTTGGAGGGAGGTCCGAAGAGAATGTTCATAGGCTCACGCTTTCTTACCTTGACAACGCAGGCTGTGGCATCGTCTCCCGGCTTGTTGCCGTAAAGCTTATTACACTCGTCCACTAACATAGTAGACAGGGTCTTGGCGGTATAGCCCACAGAGGCAAGTGTCTCCATAAAGGATGCGATCTCTTCCCGCTTCCAACCGAAATTATACGCAGTACCGATACCTGCATGGGGACATCCGTCGCTCATTGCGACAAAGATATCGTTCTCCTGAAGCGAAATGACCGACTTGTATATCTTCTTGCCGCCGATATTCATCTCGGTCTTGGGGTAATTCCAAATTTCAAAGTTTCGTATGGCAATAACATGAGGGTTGTCATACTGGATTATCTCGGCGGTATGGTTGTTAATAAGATTGATTATGGTAAACGTGGAGTACGCCACGCCTCTCACCGAGCATACGGGAAGAGTTGCGGCAATAGTCTCAACACATTCCTCAAGGCTAAGTCCCTCGGCAAGCATGGTAGATATGATCTTGGAGGTAAGGGTAGAAAGTATGCTCGCCTTAACTCCGCTTCCCAGACCGTCCGAGAGCACTATAACGGTAGAGCTGTCCGAAGGTTCAACGATGTCAACATGATCTCCGCAGAGCTGCTCTCCGTAATGATTTATACTTTTATAGCCGATATCGGCACACAGATCATTCATCGGTTATAGACTCCTTAAGCTTGGCAAGGGCTATCTTGGTCTCAGCCGCAGTCTCACCTAAAAGCGAAGCGATCTCCTGAACGATACGCATCTGCTTGTCTACCACATTATCAGCAACCTCTATGGTCTGACGGGTCTGAGCCTCGCGCCTCTCTCGCTCACTCTGCTCGTCAGTGATATCACGCATGATGGCAATGAGAAGATGAGACTCTCGGTCGTATATGACCGACTGTTCAACGAAACGCTTGTACTCAGCAAGATATACCCTCTCGTTTGATACATTTCTTCCATTCTGCATTACGTTGACGAAGGGAGTGGGATCGAGTATGCGGATGACCTGATCTCCGAGAATATCCGAAGCTGAACGGATATTCATAATGCTTCTTGCCGCATCGTTTATCTGCTGGACCTCTAACTGCTCGTTTACAACAACGATTCCGTTTGGGGTGTTCTTAACGATAGAATCAGAGAAGCTCTCCGCCTTGTCCTTAAGATAGGGCAGACACATGGATATCTCCGCCTTACCCTGAATGATGGCTATAGCCTTCTCACGGCAGGTATTATAACCGCAGGAGCCGCAGTTCAGTTCATGTGCAGGCTTGAACTTACCCATCTGACGAAGTACGCTCTGTATCTCTATATCAGAGGGACGCACCGAACGCTGATCGATTATCGCAAAGCTCTTATGCAGCTCGGAAACGTCAGGCTGTGTGACCTCAAAATCCTTCTTACCTGCGTAGTTCGCAACGGTAATATAGTCTCTGACCGTCTCCGTATGATGGTATTTCTCCATAACCGGACCTGCAATACAACTACCCACACATGCCGACATCTCTATAAAGCACTTATGTATGTTACCGCTGATAATATCCTTGAGGGCGGCGATACAGTTATCTACACCGTCAAAGGCAAGATAGTTATAGCCGGGCATATCCTGAGCCATAGTCTTGAGCACACCGCCCGTGGTGGGGAAAAAGCGTGCACGGGAGTTTTCGTCCTCGTCCATCTCTACATCGAGTACGATACTTTCCGACTCTAACCATTTGGTAAGCTCCTCAAAGGTCATTACCGCGTCAACGATTCCCTCGTAATACTCAGCCTCGTCCTTTTTTGCCACGCAGGGACCGATAAATACGGTCTTGGCGTTAGGATATCTGCGCTTGATATCAATACAGTGCGCCTGCATAGGGGACTTGACATACGCCAAATACTGAAGCGCCTGAGGATAATGCTTCTGAATAAGCAGATTGATAGAATGACAGCAGGAGGAGATAACCACATCACGGTTGTCCTCACGAAGCATTCTTTCGTATTCATTCTTAACAATGGTAGCGCCTATCGCAGTCTCCTCTACGTCGTAGAAGCCCAACTGTTTTATCGCCTTACGCATAGTGTTGATGCCCACGGCATCGTAGTTGGCAACAAAAGAGGGTGCAAGGCTGACGATGACCGGATCCCCAGACTGCAGAAGCACCTTTACCTTTTCGGTGGAATCAACTATCTCCTTTGCATCCTGAGGACATACCACGAAGCACTGTCCGCACAGGATACATTCGTTACCTATGATATGTGCCTGATTTCCGGAAAAGCGTATAGCTTTGACCGGACAGTTACGGATACATTTATAACAGTTTTTACAGTTTGATTTTTTTAGAGTAAGACAGTTTGCCATACTTAATCCCTTTCGAACTTTGCTAAAACGTTTTCCCTGAGAAAATCGAAAAAGTTCTCTTTTGTAATACCCGTATATATATCGTCATCAACCTGAACGGTAACACCTATACGGTTGCATTTTCCGATACAAAAGTTCCCCGCAAGGGTAACCTCATCCTCTAAGTGATGTTCGGCTACCGCATTCTGTAAAAGCTCAACTATCTCTGCCGAGCCCTTAAGATGGCAGGAGCTTCCTACACAGATCTGAATAATCATTATACTCTCGCCTTTACCTTTGTTTCAAAAAATTCCTTTACATTATCAGCAGTTACGGAGTGGAATTCTTCGTCAACGGTAACGCATACACCTTCCTGGCATCTGCCCATACAGAAGGTTCCTGCAAGCTCTAGCTTGTCACCGAGATTTTTTTTGGCGATAAGCTCCTGAAGCTGCTCTACTACCTGTCTTGAGCCCTTGATATGACAAGAGCTGCCGATACATACTGTTACTTTCATCTTTTTTCTCCTATATACTTAATTAGTCTTACACCATGAAAGAAGGAATTCTCGTTCCTTTTCGTTACACTTTACCGACTGTGCCGCCGCTACCAGAGGCATCCACGCCTTAACGTATTCAACCTCCGTGCCCGTCTTTTCGCAAAAGCGCTTCAAATAAAGCTCCGCACCCGAAATATCTCCCCTCATCCAGAAAAGAAGGTAGGTTCTTGCCGCGTCAGCCGAGGCACTGCCTATACTGGCGTGGGACCAGTCAACTATATAAGGCGTACCATCCTCGCTTATAATAACATTGGCAGGTTCAAAATCCCCATGGCAAAGCTTTGAATGCTTAGGCATGGAATCAAGTCGCTCAAAAAGATCGTATCTCGTGTTTGCATCAAGATCGCAGGAAATTATCTTACGGTTCATTATGTCCTTCTGACGAGAAAGCAGAGGACAAGTCTTGTTATGGAGGCTGATATGCAGATCCACGAACATCTCCATATATTCTTTTTTGCACTCCGGCTCTTCCTCCATAAGACGTGCCAGAGTCTTACCCTTGATATACTCGGTAACTATCGCCCAACGTCCGTCTATCTCCGCAACCTCGTACAGCTTCGGAGTGTTGATATCCGTCTCCTCGATACGGGTAAGATTAAGAGCCTCGTTGAATATATCCGACTTGGAGTATCCGCTTATAAAGGTCTTTATGCATCTGTCAGCATCACGGTATACCGTTTTTTCGTTTCTTATGGCGATTATTCTGTCAAAATTCATTTCAAATTCCTTTGCAAAATAGAATAGACTGAGGTATCGGGAGATAACTCAGCTAACATATGGAGTAGATGGGTCAAGCAAAGGCTTGACCCACTGCTTGAACGGGAAAACAAAATAAGTGAGGTATAATGGAGGTAACTCTGTTTTCCCTTTTGACAAGAAGATTGATTTCTTCATTCGTTATTATTTTAACAAAATGCCGTCGATTTGTGTATTCTTAATATATATAACGAGGGTTATCAAAAATGATAACCCTCGTTTTCGTCACTTATTATTAGGTCTCGCAGTGATATTATTGCCTTGTGGCAATATAGTGTTATTGAAACCTTACGGTTTCAGTGATATTTTATTTGCCCTAAAACTGCCGAAGGCAATATAACTCGGCGATAGCCGAATATCACTGCGGAGCAATACAACTCGCCTTTGGCGAATAAAACCGGCGTACACCGTGTTTTGTATTTAAAGATATCTTCTCATAGAATCACACAGACATGAAATAAAAACATTGTCCTGCTTCGTCAGTCTATAACCGCTTTTATATATAAGCACATCCCTGTATACCCTTGTGTTGTCAACGCATTTTTTCTCGGTAAGGCCGTATCTTTCCAGCTTGTGATGCGGCACCGGCGACACCCACATAAAGGTCTCGGGATTTTTAGACAGAACCTCAAACTGACTGCCTCTCTCAAAGACGAATATTCTTCTGTTCACCGCTTCGGAAAGCTCCTGCTTTGCCACGCGGGAGGGGGGGACCGAAGGAACGTAGGGATCAGCGTGAGCTATCTCGATATAATCGCGCAGGTCTTCGTATCTCAGGACCTCCTTTTTTGCCAAGGAGCTGTCAGCACTCATTATAATTGAATAGGTGAACTCGGAAACAAGCTCGTACACGAGATTCTTTTCCTCAAGCATGGATCTGAAATACTTATCGTAACTTTGAGCATATCTTATAATACCCAACTTATAGTCGTGCTCAAGTATGTTATTTATGGTTCCCAGAGAGTTCGTCTCCTGATACAAAACCTCGCAGGAATCCCCCGTTAGGCTCTTTGAAAACTCAGCAAAGGCGTCCGAAATATAGCTCGCTCTCGGTACCGAAACCGAAAATTTTTGTTTTTTCGCCGTTCCTTTCTTATAATACGCCTCGACCTGCTCTATCTGACCCAATATGCTCTTGGCGTATTCCATAAGCTCCTCACCCTCGG
>JAZNKU010000244.1:0-32885 GCA_045578685.1 Eubacteriales bacterium | reverse complement strand
AAAAAGTAAAGGAGAATAATAATTATGAAGTATTCACCGTATGAAAAAGAAAAGGAATATTTAAGAAACACAGAAATTTGGCAGGGAGACTCAAACGACATAGAAGTCAGCATCTGGGATAACGAGATAGATATTGCCCGAGAGATAATCAAAGACGTAGATCTTGAGCTTTTGAAAAAGCTCGTCAGCTTCGGAGAAAACTTTCGTCAGCAGTACGTAGATGACGGATTCGCTTTTGAAAATATGATGATCGATACGACGGATAACTATGCAATTGAAGTATTCAATGCATACGCAGATATCTCACTTGACGAGAAAAGAAAAGAACTCTGGAGTTGGTTACACGATTATACCTATAACAGGTACACCGAAGAGGAGATAGATAAAGCCCAGCGCAGAGAGTCAGAGGGAAGATTATGTTTGATAAACAGATTTCCTCGTTTTAACAGAGAGGCCTTCAAAGCACTGACTTCAATATCCACCCCCATAGAAGAGCTCAGGGAAAAAGAGATCGGTGATACGGTAAAGTTGGGATTGTTCCTGCAGGACAACGAATACAACCTCACACCCATAGAATGGACCGTTCTTTCAAATGAACGTGGACACCTGTTGCTTATCAGCAAAAATATCCTTGCAATAACCGACGTAATGGACGATGAAGAGATAATATGGCTACCCGACTGGGAAACTACATATATGTACCGTTATATGAATAATTATCTATTCAACATAATGTTTGACGAAAATGAAAAACAGAGGGTAGATTATGTCGTCGGCCGTGGCAGTGTATATCCCCTTTCGCTGAGGGAATATGAAAAATATAAGCCCCTGTTATCAAAGGATCCGGCAAAGGATATCGAGCGTTTGCAGGACAGAGGATCCCACGATAACGACACGTGGGTACTGCGCGATCTCTATGACGACGGTGAAGGAGTATACGGTATAAAGGTACTTCCTGACGGAGAAACCGAAACCGCCTACCACGGAAGCGAGGGCTGCCGACCTGTGATAAGCTATAATATCAATAACATATAAAAAGTTAAAAGGCGGAGTGCGATGCACTCCGCTTTTTTATATTTACTTTCATTATAAACAGTGATATAATTAAAATAAAGGCGGTGATATAAATGAAATTAAATACCCATGACCGAACTCCGAGACCTAAAAACAGCAAATTCATCATTGGTATGTTTATATTTAATGCCGTTTTAATATACGGGATCTTTGGTTTAGGTGCTTTTGCCTGTATTTTTTATGCCGACAGCATTGCAGGTGGTATATCAATTTTTCTTATCCCCGTCATAATGACAGTAATAATAATGGTTTTCATCAAGGATATGGAAAGAGCCTACGTCGAAATAAACGGAGACAAAATATATACCGCAGACTATTATTTCGGAATAAAGAAGGAAAAGGTATTTTCATTTTCGGATATCACGTCTGCCGAGATATGTCTCGGAAAATCACTTAAAGTTAAGGGATACAGAGAAAGTGTATCGGGTATACGGTATATCGTTTTCAGAAACGGTAAAAAATACCTCTTTAAGATAATATATCTTCCCGAAACAGTGGAAATATTCAAGCAGTATATAAACACAGCGGAGTGAAATTCACTCCGCTTTATCGTTTATACACTTTCTTATTCTTTTCAACAAACGAGTTTTATACTTTTAGTAAGCAGATATCAATTATATTTTTCGCATACAGAGATTATTTCATCCATAACGTTTATGACCTCTTGCGCTTTTCTGATATCTTCTTCTCTGGAGCTTTTGATCGCGCGAGCGGTTTTTATTACCGACTGAATATATCTTTTTCCGGTATGCTGTACCTTTTTATCGGGATTACAAAGGCTTTGAAGGGACATAATCAATGTATCGTTACAGCGAAGCACATCTTCCAGATACAACCCGTCGCGATCATCCAACCCGGATAGTTGCATATCTCCTTCGCGAATCATATTCAGAAGTTCTTCCAAGCCATCCTTACTGTCTTCGTCAAGATCGCAGTCATAGTCTTCTGCAATAGCTCTTAACCATTCTTCCTGCCTCTTTATGTATTCTGCGTGTCTTTCTTTTGCAATTTCAAGATCTGTCATAAGTCTACCGCCTTTCGTATATTTGTAATTATCGGACAAATACGGTTATTTTTTCATACAAGAGGATTATCCTTACCGATATACTTATAATAAAGTGTGTCAAAATTATAGATATAATAACCCGCTTCTGAGATGGACTGGTTTTCGTCTAAATAAAATACTACAGCTCTCGTTTCATCTGATAATTCACACCTTTGGTCTAACAAGTGATATAGTGCTTCCGCAATCGCCGTGCGGAATTGAAATACTCCGTTTTTTGTTTTTTTGAAATACTCATTTTTTGAAAAAGATCGCATATAGGTATACAAATCCAAAAGATACTTGGGAACCTGACTATCAAATGCATACGGAGCAAGAACATCATACGTATCAGAAACAAGGTTCTCAAATTGTTCAGGATCAAAGGTGTTTTTGCGTTCCTCTTCGGACATTTGCTCATAGCTTGAAGCTGCATCCGATAGCTTTTTCCATTTTTCGGTCAATCCGCTGATCTTGAGGTGATTTACCATACCTGCCAAAGAAGATTTTTCTTCGATTATTTTCTTATTATTAGAATTTTCAGACATATTAACATCTCCTTTTGAGTTTTATATATTTATTCGTTTTTATCAAACGGTATCAGATTCTTTCAGCAACTTTGCCAATACATCGCTATAGTTTTCGGCACGAAAACCGCCTTTTCCCGAAGGATGCCTCAGGCTGTATACCGAAAGCTCTTTTTTTAGCAATACGCTTGTATTTGCATGATCGATATCGGGAAGATATATACATTTCTTTATGTAATCGCTTCTGCCGCCAACCTTTAACCCTTCTGTTATTATGCCTATGTCCTCGCAAGCTTTATGCTTTTTATTAAGGCTTGGAAGGTTATCATAAACAAGCCTGCCAAAGCAAACGATAACATCTATGCCCATTTCATTGATAAAATCAAACAAAGCATCGTTCATTTCCTGACGTTTGCCTTGTTCATTGAGATATTTTTTTGCCGCAGCGTCACCGACACCACAAAGCACATCTATATAATTACCGAAACATACTCTGTTCCAAAAAACGGATCTTTGCTCTGCTGTTTCCATAGAACATCCGAAGGAATTTCCGATTTTCTTAAAAAATTCAAGACTATTTTTGTTACACATCGCAAGATGTTCTTCTACAACGTCGGTTGTGGTATAGTTTGCAGGAACTCCGAAGATTCGGTTTTCGCTCTCCGGATCATTGCTTATATGATGCGACTCGCCTAAGATCAATATTCTTTTGTCTTGCTTTGCTGCATTTATGCCCATAAATACACCTTTATGCATTTTTATTCCTCCGAATTTTAAATCACAATCGCACAAGTATGTTATATATCATCTTGATTGTACCACTTTGGTTAACCATCTGTCAACAATTAAAAAACGAAACCATATCGCTCAATCCGGCACTTTCTAATTGTTCGTCTGTATATTTCGATAAATTAACCGTTTTTGATGCTTGTTTAGCTCTTGCACGGTCGAGAATGATATGGCAAGCGTTGGTGTATAGTATGATATCTATCTCATTATTTATAAATGCACTCAGGGGACGAAGTAGAGCTTTGGTGTTATTAAGCGAACCTTTATACCTGCATGCCTTGATAAAATCTTCGCAATAGGTCTTATATACGGATCCTTCGGTGTCTATATCGTATATCTCCATATTGCCTTCTATAAAGCAGTTGTCCTCGGTGGGGGGCTCGGTCCTCTTGCCTATATAAACGAAGGGATCGGGATGTCCTGCCGGATTTTTGAAATACAGTATATCTCCCGATTTAAAGGGAAGAGGCAGATCCTTATATAAGGATTTAAATATATCCCTGAACTTTATCGTTCTGTTATCCTCGATACTCATTATTTCTCCGTTCTTTACTTCTACGTAGGGATAATGGTGCTTGGCATCCTTAAGATCTATCTTAAATATCTTACAGATATCCGAGGACATATGATAGTGTTTTATCTTATCAAAACAAGCTTTTAAAGTTTTTTCGTGGGCGAAATCCCAACTATCTTTTCTGCACATATACAGTATATCCTCCGAATCATCGTCGCGGAAAAACTCCTCGGCACAGATATCCTCGGCCGATAGCTGATCCTCTATCAGCTGATGCAACGTGTATATGTATCCCTCTATAGGAGTGTCCTCTGTACTTTCAAGCAATTCTCTCATAGCCGCTTGCTTATCAGCAAGGCAGCGTAAGTCCGAGGAATAGATAATACCTGCCGCTTCGGCGGGGGTGGGCTCATAGCCTATAGTTTCCAGATGGTTACGCACATCATCAGAGTCAATGAATGAACAGATATCTTTTAACATAGTTTTATTTCCTTTACATTTTTATATTATTTTCCTTACGCCTTATAATCGTATCGGACGGCGGGATTGGTCCGAATATTAAAAAATAACAATAAAAAAGAATAAGCGGGGTGAAAAAATTCACTCCGCTGTTACTATTTACATTTCCCTCGTGTGAGCATATACAGGTTTAACTGAGCATCATCCGATTAGTGGGTGCAGGGTCATGACCCTGCCTGACCGTAATAAGCGTTTTTTCCGTGCTTACGCAGATAATGCTTATCTAATAGCTCCTGTTGCATTACTGCAACATTTGGGTTAAGAGCCTCGGTCTGCATTGCCATAAGAGCAAGCTCCTCGAGGACTACCGCGTTATGTACCGCATTATCCGCATCCTTGCCCCAAGTGAAGGGACCGTGGCTGTTTACAAGGACTGCGGGGATATCATCGGGAGACAGCTCTTTAAAGCGTTCTACTATAACGTTTCCTGTTTCGGCTTCGTACTCACCCGCTATTTCTTCAGGGGTCATCTTACGGGTACAGGGGATAGCTCCGTAGAAATAATCTCCGTGGGTAGTACCATAAGCGGGAATGTATCTGCCCGCCTGTGCCCAGGAGGTAGCGTTGCGGGAATGGGTGTGTACTATTCCGCCGATATTCTGAAATGCCTTATATAATACAAGATGTGTGGGCGTGTCGGACGAAGGCTTATACCTGCCCTCCACAATATTTCCCTCAAGGTCGATGACCACCATATCATCGGCTGTCATGGTGTCATATTCCACTCCGCTGGGCTTTATCACAACCAGTCCCTTTTCGCGGTCAATCGCGGATACGTTTCCCCAGGTAAAGGTCACAAGACCGTATCGGGGCAAAGCCATATTGGCTTCAAAAACCTTCTGCTTTAAGTTCTCTAACATTATATTACCTCTATTGCCTTTTCTTCAACCTTGAGAAGCTTTTTGTAATTGTCCATATATGCGTTGAAGCCCGCAACATCCGCCTCGTCGGGAGCAAGAGTAGTGCTCTTTGCCTCGGCAAAGACCTTATCTGACAGATAGTCACCAAGGGTCATATCTCCCTTGTCATAACGGTAAGCCGCAAGCAGTGCAATACCGTATGCTCCGCCCTCGCCTGCGGTCTCGGTGCAGGTTATGGGAGCGCCTATCGCCGCCGCCATATACCTTTGACCGACAACGGGAGTTTTGAAAAGTCCGCCGTGTCCGGTCATCGACTTTATCTCAACCTTTTCTTTTTCAAGAATCTCCATACCTAACTTAAGAGTCGCCATGGTGGAATAAAGAGAGGCACGGAAGAAGTTTGCAAGTGTAAAGCTTGACTCGGGTGTACGCAGAACCATGGGTCTGCCCTTATCCATATGGGTAACACCCTCGCCTGCAAGGTAGTTACATACCATTATACCGCCGCAGTCGGCATCCCCCTCAAGGGATTTTTCGTAAAGCTTTGTATAAAGCTCACCCTTTGTGGGAGCTGCACCGAACAATCCTGCCGCCTCCTCAAAAAGAGACACCCAATTGTTGGTATCTGTAGTACAGTTGTTGCAGTGCACCATAGCTACGGGCTTGCCCGCAGGGGTAGTGATAAGGTCTATTTCTTCATATACGTTTTCGAGATATTTATCAAGTACCACCATAGAGAATATGGAGGTTCCGGCAGACACGTTGCCCGTGCCTACAGATACCGAGTTTGTAGCAGTCATACCCGTACCGCCGTCACCCTCGGGAGGTGCAAAGGGGATTCCCACGGGAAGAAGATTGTCTATAAACGCAGCTCCGCTCTCGGTAAGAGAGCCTGCATCCTCACCTGCGGTGAGAACCGCGGGCATAAGATCTATAACACTCTTTTCTATACCCTTGTCCTTTAAAAGCTTGTCAAACTTATCGACCATTGCCTTATCGTAGCAACACTTATCCGAGTCAATGGGGAAAATACCCGAAGCCTCGCATATACCAACGGCATTGACACCTGTAAGCATATAGTGGATATAACCGGAAAGGGTGGTTATATGTGCAAGCTTGGGTAAATGTTCTTCACCGTTAAGAACAGCCTGCCAAAGGTGAGCAATGCTCCAGCGCTGAGGAACGTTAAAGCCGAAAAGCTCGGTCAACTCTGCCGCCGCTTCTGCCGTAATGGTGTTCTGCCAGGTACGGAAGGGGACCAGAAGATTCCAGTCCTCGTCAAAGGCAAGATAGCCGTGCATCATACCCGAGATACCCGCACAGAGGATATCCTCACGGTTGTCAATACCCTTTATCGCTTCGATAAGACCGCGGCGGGCTTCGTCAAGCTCATATGTCCAGATTCCATTTTCATAGCTTGATGCCCAGGTATAATCACCCTGAGATACAGGATTATATTTTTCGTCTATTGCAATAGCCTTAATTCTTGTAGATCCAAGTTCTACGCCAAGATAGGTTTTCATATATTTCTCCTCACCCTCGTGTGATAACAAAGGATTTTAGCCAAATCTCACCCGATTTTAAGTGCAGGAATTATTCCTGCAGCATTATTTTTATAATCTCACGGTCTGTTTCCGCCATACCGCTCTGGGCAAGCTGACCTACGTTCTGTATGGTAGCCTCAACGCCGCCCGCAACGATACCGTCACCGCTGTAGAACTCCTTGCCGTGCATATACATCTGCATACCGAGAAGTCCCGCCTCAACGGCAGAGGCTATCTTAGCGGCGCAGCTTGCCTTGGCTCCGTCGCATACTACACCCGAGTTTATGGCAAGAGCGTTTACTATGGTATGGGATATCTCGTTAAATCTGCCGCCGTATAGGTACATGATACCTGCACCCGCTCCGCAGCCTGCGGATATAGCACCGCAGTAAGCGGACAGACAGCCGATACCTGTCTTTAAATGTATTGTAGTAAGGTTGGAAACAAGCAAAGCTCTGTAAAGTTCTTCGTCTGAAACTCCCAACTCTTTTGCATATACGATAACGGGAAGTGATGCTGTCATACCCTGATTTCCGCTGCCCGAGTTTATAACAACAGGCATCTCGCAGCCGTTCATACGGGCATCCGAGCCTGCCGCCGCCCAAGCTTTTGCACGGTTGTACACGGTGTTGCCGTAGGACATAAGCAGAGTTCTTCCGATAGCGGCACCGTATTTACCCTTGAGACCCTCTTTAGCAATAGCGGTATTATATTCTATCTGTCTGTCGAGCGTGGGCTTGACCCGCTCAAGATCTACCGTCTCGGCAAAATTAATTATATCCTTGACGGTCAGAACAGAGTGGTCTATATCACCTACAGTTTCCTCAATATCCTTTTCAAATACGGTCTTGCCGTCAAGAGTAACAAGACAAAGTCCTGTGTGATGCTGTACGGTGCGGGCATAGGCTGTGTGATTTTTACTTTTAAGGGTAACAGCAATATCAAGGACACGGTCTGTCACCGCCTCCCTTACAGTAATAGGAGTTTTTTCTATAAAATCAGCAATTGCCTTTTTATCCTCGTCCTTTATTCCCTGAAGAAGCTCAAGCTCCTTTGAAGGATTGCCTGCTATGACACCCGCCGCAGTTGCCGCAGGAATGCCTCGCAGTCCTCCGGTATTGGGCACCATAACGCTCTTGACATTCTTGATGATATTACCGCTGACAGCTACCTCTACCTCGGTCACGCTTTCGTCGATGCAAGCCTTTGCCTTTGCGGCGGTAAGAGCTATAGCTATAGGCTCGGTACAGCCCATGGCGGGAATAAGCTCGGACTCTAAGATCTTAATATAAGTTTCGTATGTCTGCTTCTCCATCGTTTCACCTTATAAGTTTAATATACTTTATTGTAGCATAATTATGCTATAAAATCAATATAATTGTTTTTTACCCCGAAATATGGTATAATATATATGAGGTGATCTTATGTCTGTATACGTAATGTCCGATCTTCACGGATTAAGTCTTAAGGGTTTAAAGACTTTACTTGATAAAGCCGATTTTTGCGAAAATGATTTTCTCTATATTTTAGGCGACGTCATCGACCGTCGTGGAGACGGAGGCGTGGAGGTACTACGCTGGCTCATGACCGCACCCAACGCACAGCTTATATTAGGCAACCACGAGGCCATGCTGCTCTCCTGCCGCTTTCTTTTTGAGGAGATAACAGAAGAAAGCATTTCTGCGCTTAACAGTGAAAAAATATCCCTCCTTGACACTTACAGAGAAAACGGCGGAGATGTGACCCTGAAAGCTTTAAATAATCTTGACAAAAATACGGTACTTGACATACTTGATTATTTAAGGGATTGTCCTCTCTATGAAACCGTAACGGCAGGAAATAAGGATTTTATCCTTGTTCACTCAGGACTTAAAAACTTCGATAAAAACAAAAAGCTCTGTGACTATACCGCCGATGAGCTTCTCTGGGCATGGCCTGAATATGATGACGAATACTTTGAGGATATAACTACGGTATTCGGTCATACTCCTACCCTGTTCTACGGAAAGGAATTCAAAGGTAAGATACTCCACCGTCCCACATGGATAGATATCGATATCGGATCGGTATACGGCAACGGTACGGCGATGCTACGCTTAGATGATCTTAAAGAATTTTATCTGGACTGAAAAAGTCGGCTTAAAGCCGACTTTTTATATTGATTCCAATATCTCTGCAGCGTTGGTATCAGGCTTGACCTTGGGCATTATCTTTTCGATATTGCCGTTTTCGTCAATGATGAAGGTGGTTCTTACCACGCCCATAGATACCTTGCCGCACATCTTCTTTTCCTGCCATACGCCGTATGACTCGATAGCTACACGGTCGGGGTCGGAAATGAGGATAAAGGGGAGGTTATATTTTTCTGCAAACTTAACATGAGAAGCAACAGAGTCCTTACTGATACCGATGACCTCTATATTCTTTTCTTTAAACGCATCGTAAGCTGCAGCAAAGGCACATGCCTGACGGGTACAACCGGGAGTGTTGTCACGGGGATAGAAGTAGAGGACTACCTTTTTGCCCATAAAGCTTGACAGAGTAACGGGATTGCCGTCCTTATCGTTAAGTGTAAAATCGGGAGCCTTCTGACCTACTGTAAGCATTATTTTTTCCTCCTCTTGAAAATCTTTGATCTAAAGAGTATAACGTTCATCACCGCAAATGCGATTGCAAGAATTATCATAGTGAGAACGGGGGCCTTGGGACAGAAGGTCGCAAGGAACATAAGGGGAAAACCGAATACGATAGCGGGGAAGTTCTGATAAACCAAGTTGTCGGAGGCGGGAGTTTTGAAATGACCGTCTATCTCACGGAGCAGGATAACGCCGGTAGAAGCAGTACCTGTCAGCATACCGAACATAGCAAGGAACTGCTCCTCCACATACTCGGAAAACAATACCTTTGCAACGATACGGTTATAGATATAAGTAACACCCATTCCTACAACACCCATAATAAGTATGATTCCCCAATAATCCTTGAGTATACTCAAACGGATAGCCGCAATACCTGCAACAACCATTATATCAAAGAAGAAGTTGCTTACACGGGTCATAAGGAAATCGTTTATGTAATCACGGGTGTTCATACCTGATTTTCTGAAAAGCTTGAGAACGAACTTAACAAGCACGGTAGCAAGAACACCTAAAAGGAAGTTGAAACCGTAGATGACAGAGCGCATACCGGGAAGTGCCTTGCCGAGGAAGAACATAATAAGATATGCCACAAGATAAGCCACCGCAACAAGAGCTACCTGAACGGTGAGCTTGTCAACGCTCTCCTGCATGGGTATCTCGTTTTCGGTCTCGATGTCAGAATCGCGCAGCACCTTATCCTTGGCAGCTATGTATACCTTGCCTCGTTTCTTTAATATCGTAAGGTGGATAACACCACCGATGCTGGCAGATAAAAATCCCAAAGCCGCAATAGCAAGACCAAAACTCTTGCCTCCGCTAAAGCCCCAGTCGGTCTCATAAATGTTACCGTAGTTCATTGCCTGACCCGTACCCTGACCGTAGCCAAAGGGCAGAAGCATACCTGCGGAGGAAAAGAACTTAGGAATAACCAATGCAGCAATGATAGATATCGTCAAACCTACAACACCCTGCAAAAGGTATGTCGAAACTGTGGTAACGCCTGTATTGAATATCTCAATACTACGCTTTTTGCTCATCTTTTCCTTTCCCGACTTAAAGGTAGAGGCTACAAAACCGAGAGCAAGTGTATGGTAGGTAATAAGCTCAAGGTTAGCAGTACCGTTACCGCCGAAGAAAGCGGTATCAAAGAACACATCCCCTGTTACAAGTCTGTACAGACCCGCCAGAACCAGCAGTATGCCGCCGCCCAGCACCGATGTCGGTATAAGCGAGGCACGAAGGGGCTTGATAACTCTCTTTATTATGTTTGCAAGGAGCAGAGCGATAAGTAATACCGCTACAAGACTGAATGCACCCCATGCACTATAATCCCAAAAATTTTCCATTTTCGTCTCCCTTTAAGATGTTTTTATGTCTGTAACAGAGATTTACGTACTTAAGCGCGTTGAATCTCTTGTCACCTTTAAACTGATATACGTGCTTGTCGTGGTAGATATTAAGCTTGTTTCTGCCAAGCACAGCGGCAGCAGTAACCTCGGAAAAGGGCAATACCCAGTCACCGTCGATAACTATACGGTCACCGTAGAGCTCAATAGCCGAGTCCTTTCTCAGCTTCTGCTTACGCTTGTTTATGATAACCTCGGAGATAGAGGCTGTATCTGTAAATATCGGTTTTTCGGTATGCAGACGGGTGTCTACCGAGTTTACGTATGCCTTCTGTGCATCATACCACTCGGACATATATTTATAAGGAACACCCGTAAGGGTCAAATCCTCTCCGTAGCTTATCTCCTTGCCGCAGGACTTGCACCAAGCATTGGCTCCCTTGCTCTCGAACTTGGCAAAGCCGCAATCGGGACAGTAATATATAGCACGCTCAAGATATTCGGCACGCTTCTTATGCTTAAAGACGCCTTCGGTCTCGTGAACGTAAAGCTCCTTTTCGATAATGGCAAAAAGCTCATCGTCGGTCATAGCGGCATATTCCTCGGGCTGGATTACACGGGATACATACGCGTGCATCTTACCCCTGCGGACCACATCGCTCCATCTGGGCTGAACACCGTAGCCTCCCTCAATACGGTAGAGGGCTATAGGCATCTTGAGCTTGCGGGCAAGGGATGCGATAACCGGAGACATATACTCAGTCCTGCCGCTGTAGGTACGGTTGCCCTCAGGGGCGATGGCAATAGTACCGCCCTCCTTTGCCACCTTCATACAGTTACGGATAGCGGTTATGTCAGCTGCTTGCTTCTTTATCGGAATGGGGGCTATAAGATAACGTATAAGTGAAGAAACAAATCCGTTTGAAAAAATATCCTCGGTAGCAACATAATATATACGCCCCGGTACGGAAATACCCAAAAAGAACTGGTCAAAGGGGGTTGTATGATTGCAGAGAACAAAATAGGGTCTGTCCTCTTTTTCCTTGAATTTTTCTATCTTGATACCGTAGCGCCAGATAGTATAGGGAGCAAGCAAAACAAAGGCTATGTTGCGTACAAGAAGATGTCTTTTGCGCACCCATGGCTTCTGAGGCTTTTTTTCGGTTTTTTTCGGTGTCGCCGTGGGCACCTTTTCTTTTGTATCCATACCTTCCTCCATAAGAAGATAGTTTCTATCACTGTATTATATCACAAAAGCTTTGTTTTTTCAACATTTTGCGGCAAAAAATAATGACCGATGTTATCGGTCATTAAATCCTATGCATCTGACATTAAGATTATCATATTCGGTATAATAATATTTATTGTTTTCTAAATCACAACAACAGGTATATTGGGTATATTCCTCGGTTCCCTCGGGGGTTATGACAGAGCCTTTGGGTATAGCCACCGAATAAAGAAGATGAAAAAGTTGGTTTACTCCAAGTTCTGAGGGAGAATTTTTTAAATAAAAGTCAGCACGTACAAATCTCGACATGGACGAAAGATCTCCGGGCAACCCAAGTCCTCCCATGCCGAGGCTGTAATCATCCTCACATGAGTGGGGCGAGAGCCGTTTATAGTTGTTAAGATTGAAGCTCTGTATATCAAATGGCGGGTTGTTTGTAAGCACATGGTGGGGATTTTGGTATATTTTCACCCCTTTTTCGGTGCTTTCGAGGACAATTGAAGCATTTTTGTCCGAAATCATCCAATGAAGTGGGGATAAAGGGACATCTTCGGAAAAAGGGCGGTCGAGGATATTGACCTTACAAAGTTCATTTGCAACCTCGTCTACCGTGGAAAAATTGCCTAAAATATAAGGGATAAGCTCGTATGGTGCGAGATTGATCCTGCTCTCATCAAGAAGAAAATAAACAGCATTACCCGGAAAATTGAGCCCCGCCATTGCAAGACCTCTGTCGTTCATAGCATCAAAATACAGAGGATAGCCCCTTGCCTCTATACCCATACCCATAACGGGGTATTTGCCGTCACGGCTTATTATTACCTTGGTATCGTAGTGACACCACAGGTCAAGATTCCGTCCAAAATAATTATCGTATTTAATTGCAGTACACATATACAGCACCTCCTGTGCTCTATTTTATTATAAATTCATCAACTCATTATAAACTCTACTTGATATTCTCTCCGAAAAGGTGTAGAATTAATTATCAAATACTCGGAGTTTATTATGCCTAACAAAGCTTTTTTTGAAATAACCAATGCCTGCAATCTGAGTTGCAGCTTCTGCCACGGGACAAAAAGAGAAATCAAACATCTGTCTTCAAGCGAGTTTGAGGCAGGAGCAAAGCAGTTACGCTCCTTTGCCGATTATCTGTATTTTCATCTTATGGGCGAACCGCTTCTGCATCCGTCTTTGGAAAAATTTTTAAATATAGCAGGAGAGCTTGGCTTTAAGGTCATACTTACCACAAACGGAACTCTCTTGGATAAGAAAAAGGACATACTTCTGTCCGCAAAGGCACTTCACAAGGTCAGCATTTCCCTGCACAGCTACGAGGCAAATGATATCGGAATATCTGCAGACGAGTATCTTAAAAGCTGCTTTGAGTTCTGCCGTGAGGCGGCGGATAATGGTATAATCGCAGTAATGCGTCTGTGGAACGAGGGCGGAGAAAATAATCTTAATCAAAAGATACTTGAAGATATGCACTCTTATTTTACAGGTGAATGGAAAGAGATCTACTCAGGATATAAACTGCGGAACAAGATTTTTCTCGAATGGGGACAGAAATTCGACTGGCCGGACGTGGATGCCGAATATGCAGGGGACACCCACTCCTGTTACGGTCTGCGTGATCAGATAGGCGTACTGTCAGACGGCACGGTAGTTCCCTGCTGTCTTGATGCGGAAGGAGCGATAAATTTAGGAAATATTTTCGATACTCCTTTGGATGAAATATTAAATTCACCCCGTGCAAGGGCATTGAAGGAATCCTTTGAAAAAAGAAAAATAACCGAAGAGCTATGCAAGCACTGCGGTTATGCGAAAATGAGATATTAGAAGGCGATATTTTTGCCTTCGGCAAAAGCGATATATTCGTTTTACGAATGCGATATATATTGCTTCACAATATGCGATATGATATAAATCCCGCGCCCCGCAGGGCATATCGCATCCGAAGGATATATCGCTTCCATCGGAAATATCGCAAATCCCGAAAGGGATTTATATCGCGAGAGCCGTCGCTTTGCGACGGCTCTTATCAGTGTTCAAGAAAATAAGTAGACTCCATGTCTGCGGTCATAAGGGCATAAGCCAGAGGAAAACGCTTAAGCGCATCTCCCACCTGTCTTGCGTCCTCGGGACCCGAGAAGCCCATATGATAACGTATGGCAAAAGCCTCGTCACGGGTCAGCCGCATAAAGCCGGAGGCGATATACACCGACTTTTCGCCGTGACCGTAGGGGAGCTTATCGTCATAGTCGTAGCTGGGGACCTTCTCCCACACGCCCTGATCGTTCTTCACGTTACGGAAGCCCGGTTTATAGGTGTTGGTCTTACAGAGGTCGTGAAGCAGAGAAACTATAGCAATGCTCTCATCGGTAAAGTTAAGACCGTAAGTCTCCTTTACACGGGGTCTTGCAAGATAGTCAACGAGACAGTCGTACACATTGAGACTATGCTCGCAAAGCCCGCCTTCATAAGCACAATGGAATCTTGCGCTTGCAGGAGCTGTGAAAAAGTCGCTCTGGTTAGAACATAGGTGGTCAAGGAGCTTGTCCCCGCCCTCACGCTTTATGTTGTCGCGGTATATCTGTATAAATCTCTCTTTGTTAGTCATAGTGCACCCTTAGTTACAGATAAGGTTAGCGTAAACACCGGGATGATCGCCTATAACCTGTGCGTTAAGTGTCTTGATATAATACTCAACGGGACCTGCGTTGATGATAGCGTAGCCGTAGCCCTTCTCACGCATTGCAAGGAGGCACTTTGCGGTAAGGGCAGAGCCTATACCCAGCTTTCTTGCCTTTGCGGCAACACCCAGAGGACCGTAGTAGCCAAGTGCGGTAGAGTCATAGCAAGCAAAGCCCACTACCTCACCGTTAAGGGTAGCAATATAGCAGGTGGAGTTGAAGATAGCCTTTTCGCACTCGTCTGCCCAGCCCTGAGAAAACTCTCTCTTGATAAACTCAAGAATCTCTGTCTTGTCGGGACCAAGACCCCTCTTGATGCCAACGCCCTTTTCCTTCATAGCCTTGGTGGGGTCATCGTCGTTGGGAAGGTTATATAAATTAACCAGTATATCTAAATCCTGAAGCTGTTCCATAAAAGTCTCCTTTTCAAATTTCAATTAAGGGTAGATTTTTGCCTTCAAAAATCTACCCTTAATTATATTATAAAAACTAAGTTTTGTCAATCACAATGTGGAGTTCTCAACCATTTACACCTCTGAAATCGTCGTATGCCTTAAACATCACCGTTGCCTGTGCTCTGGTTGCGGTTCCGTTGGGGTCAAGATAATTCTTGCCGTCCTTTGCCACACCGGAGATCAGTCCCGCTTTCACTGCCCACTCCACCGGAGTTCTTGCCCAATCCGCTACCTTTTTAACGTCGGGGAAGGAGGAAAGATCTGCTCTGCCGTCCACATTTATTCCGTTCTTTTCGGAATAAACGTAGAAGAATCTTGCAAGCTGTGCTCTTGTGATATCAACGTTGGGACCGAACTTTTCCGTAGAAAGACCGCTGGTATATCCCTTTTCTACCGCCCAGCATACAACCTCGTTATACCAATGGCCGGTCTTAACGTCGGCAAAGCCTGCATCTGCCGTATCATACTGGGTAAGGTCAACACCGTCAAGCTTTGCAAGGATGGTCAAAAACTGTGCACGGGTGAGCTTACCGTTAGGAACAAAGGTGGTCTCGGTCATTCCGGCAACGTAACCCTTTTCTACACAGTATGCAACCGATGCCGCAAACCAGTGGTTTTCCTTTACGTCGATAAAAGGATTTAACGTAAGTCGGGAAAGCTTAAAGGTGATCTCTATCATACCGAAGCGGACTTCAACAGAATCTGCCGCCTTGCCGTTAAGAGTGAATTTTGATTTATCAAGGGAGCCTGTATCGTAGCTGCCTGCAGAAAGAAGCACGGAAAGGTAATAATCGGCGTTATTTTCAAAGACACCCTCGGGTATAAAGTCCTTGTTTTCATTAAGCACACCGTAGAACATTCCGTACAGAGGATTTTCACCGTCGGGAATATAAGGTAATTCTGCACCGTTCACCGTGGGAATTACGGCTATATCCTGTATTGCCTTTCCTGCTCCGTAGCCACCAAGCTCAACGCGGACACTTTCAAGCTTGGGAGCTGTGTCGGGCGCTCCGAGATTGCAAACAAACTCATACTGGACATAAGTAGGACCTACACTGCTGAGCACACCCTCCATAAGTCCGTTGGGGGTGCTGATTGTAACGTAGCAACCGGGGGCGACGGTATATCCGGGTAAAGCATCTATCGTTGCAAAGAAAAGATACGCCTTGCCCTCTTCAAATTTGTCCGTATCGGTTACGTACTCATAGTAGGCATCGGGCAGAAAATAATCGGATACATACCAGCCGAAGTCTTCTCCGATATCGGGTAATGTCACTGCAGAGGCAAGGCTCTCTTCGCCGTTCACCGCATAAACGGTAGGATAGAAGAAGCTCTGACCCGCCTTAGGTCCTTCAACATCCACCGCCAGAAGTATACTGTATATTTCAATGTCCTGTACTTCAAGCTCGGGAAGATAAAAGATAGCGAACAATACGCCGTTTACCGTTTCGATATTTGTTGCCCTTTTGCCGTTGAGGGTGATATCCTGCTTTGTAAGCGAGCTTACGTCATAGACGTTGCTTGTAACTGCAATACGAAGAGTGTAGGTTGTGTCCGCCTCAAAGTCACCTGTCATTATGGGTATACGGTTTGCTATGGTGATGAAGTAATCGGTTCCGTAAGCACCGTTTGTGTTTACTGCATCGCTTGAATTAACGGTTATACCGTTTATAGGTGAGCCGAACTCATAGCCCTCAAGGGTATATGCAACCGAATTTATAGGCTGTGCGGTAAGGGGATCTGCAAAGAAATAGAATACTGCTGTCTTTGAATCCGGGGACAGGCTCTGCATTAAGCCGGTGACGGAGTAGTTTGTAAAATTGAGAGAAACATCTGACCCCTCTGTAAATACATACTCTCCCTTAAGTGTTATCTCCGCACGGTAAGCAAAGCTTATGTTGGGAATATAAACGTCCCCGTTATACTTTTCGTAATCGTCGGGATCATCGGTCTTGGTATCGTTTACATACCAGGCACCGTCCCACTCCTTGAGCATAGCACCAAAATCATTTGTTCCGTTAATACGGACAAGAGTTACGGTTTCAAGCTCGTCGCCTACGGTCAGGCGATGGTCGGTGTAATATTCTATGGAGTATATGGGTGTATACTGAGGTATCGGGTCAAACACAACCTCTACTACGATTCTTGTATCGTCGAAACGGTCAACTTCGACTGCAAGCTTGTCATCGACCATAACCGTAGGGGCGGTTGTGAAGGCATAATTATTAATAGCCTCTAAATACAAAATCGCCTTATACTGATGGCCTGCAACAAATTTTGCAGTAGTTCTTATAATGGATGCCGTTGTCATATCATACCAGCATATGCCGTTCTTGTAATACGACGGATTGTTGTTACCCGCACTTAGAGTTACTGTGTTGTCATATGCTACGGTGTAATCGGGTGCATCCCCCTCCATGGGCGCACTGAGCCCGTCTATCTTCACGTAGTCAAGAGCGTATGATGTGACCGGCAGGATACCGACAAGTATTAAAGCGCACATGATAAAAGCAAACACACGTTTTTTCATAGAATACACTCCTTTATAAATTGTTACCGAAAACAACAATATTTTATTCTTGTGCCGATTATACCATATTTCCCCTGAAATGTCCCCACCCTTTACATGAAAAAGGGTGGGATATGAGTATGTTTTTCGTAAAATATGGGATTTTGCAAAATCAAAAAGGCAGTCATAACGACTGCCTTTTCGTTTGCTATCACTTTGGGTGAAAAATTACTTAACTTCAACCTCTGCGCCAGCCTCAGTGAGCTGAGCCTTGAGAGCCTCTGCCTCTTCCTTGGAAACGCCTTCCTTAAGGGTCTTGGGAGCGCCCTCAACGAGGTCCTTAGCGTCCTTAAGGCCGAGACCGGTGATCTCACGAACTACCTTGATAACGTTGAGCTTGGAAGCACCTGCTGCCTTAAGTACAACGTCGAACTCGGTCTTCTCCTCAGCAGCTGCTGCTGCGGGAGCTGCGCCTGCCATAGCTACGGGAGCTGCGGATACGCCGAACTCTTCCTCAACTGCCTTTACGAGGTCGTTGAGCTCGAGAATTGTAAGAGACTTGATCTCTTCAAGAATGTTTGTGATCTTTTCGCTTGCCATTTTTAAATCCTCCAATAATAAGATAAATTTTTTAAGTTAGTTGGCTGTGGCAAAATTATTGTAATAGAGCTGCCACTTACTCTGCTGCAGGAGCTTCCTCTGCGGGAGCTTCTTCTGCTGCTGCGGGAACTTCCTCGCCGCTCTTGTCGATAATAGCCTGGAGACCATATGCGAGCTTGTAAAGAGGAGACTGGATGCTTCCGAGCAACTTGCAGATAAGGCCTTCTCTTGAAGGAATATCAGCAAGCGCATTTACTGCTGCTGCGTCGATAACGCCATTATCAATGAAACCTGCCTTGATTTCGAAGGTTTCGATCTTGTCTGCGTACTTCTTAAGGATCTTTGCTGCTGCAACGGGATCTTCCGCGCTAACTGCAAAAGCTGTCATACCCTCAAGGTACTGCTTCATTTCACCGTAGCCTGCTTCCTCGCATGCACGACCGGTAATGCTGTTCTTGTAAACCTTGTAGTCTACACCAGCAGCGCGCATCTCTGCACGAAGCTTGGTATCGTCATCAACGGTAATACCCTGATAGTTTACCAGAACACCAGCGGTTGCGTTTTTAACCTTTTCTGCGAGAACTGCTACATCGTTCTGCTTTTTAGCTAAGATTTTTGCGCTAGGCATGTTCTTTTTCACCTCCTGAAAATAATAAAAGACTTTCATCGGCTAAAGAAAACATACCAACCGATAGAAAGTCAACAAATCATAATATTTGAAACTCTTTCCTCGGCAGGACATTTTACTTTTAAACCTGCTGTCTTTGGATAGCCGAATTATAATATCATAAATAATTGGGTTTGTCAAGAGTTTTTTTGAAAAAATTCGGAATGCGGAATGCGGAGTGCGGAATTTAGGAGGATTTTTGTCCCACAGGACAAAAATCTTCATTATATTTTCTTTTTTATTCGTAACATTCGACTTTTGCGGTTTTGGTTATTGCCACTAATATACTGATGACTTCGTTAATATCCTTCAAAATACTATCACATTCTGAATCGTTCAAATAATTGGTTGCCTGTAATAGTCGTAACCAATATTCTGTTTCGTTGGCTTCTTTTAATGCTATGTTCATTTTAGCATAAAAATCAGCTCTTGATTGTCCTCTTTCGGCCTCTGAAACATTTGCACCAATACTTGTACCGCAACGCAACAACTGCTTTGATAAAATGTATTCTTTTTTATTTTCTGTAAGATATCTATATAAATTTACAGTTCTTATTGCAAACCTAAAGCTTTTTTCTTCAATTACATTTTTCATTTATAATTTCTCCTAATGAAGATTTTCGCTAAAGCGAAAATCAACCATAATTCCGCATTCCGCACTCCGCATTCCGCACTCTTATTCCATTTCCCCATATTCGGCAAGCGCCTTATGATAAAACTCCATAGTCTTATCACAACTCATGATGCCGTCGGAGGCACCCGACTCAAGGATAGAGGAGTTTGCGGTAGCTGTACCGAGGATCATAGCATCCTTTAAGCTCATTTCTCTGTATGCTCCGAGAAGCACACCCGAAGCAAAGGCATCGCCTGCACCGGTAGTTCCCTTGATCATAGACTTAGGTATATTAATGGAAGAAACCTTTTCGATATTTCCGTCCTTGGTCTTACCCCAGGCTGCGGCTCTTGAATGGATAACCACCCACTCACCAACACCGATATCAAAGAGGGCGTTACAAGCCGCCTCGATATTTTCTTCGGCAACCTTACCGTCACGGATAAGCTCTACACCTGTAATACGCTGAGCCTCGTTTTCGTTTATGATACAGTAATCGGTATACTTAAGAGCGGGAGAAACCAAACGGGCAAAGCGGTCTCCCTCCTCGCTTACCACATCAATTGAGGTCTTGATTCCGTGAGCCTGTGCGTCGTGAAGAACTCTTGCCATCTTGGTGCCGTATTCGGGATCACGCTCGTCCATTGTATCAAGAAGAAGGATATATCCCGCATGGAGTATATCGCCCTTGATCTTGTTAAAGTCAAAATCATCGGGACCAAATTCGGAGGCAGAGCCACGGTATGTAAAGAAGGTACGGGTAGCGTTGGTAGTATCGCACATTACGTCGGTAAAGGAGGTCTCACCCGAATAGCGGATACCCGTGGTGTCAATGTTAGTATGCTTTGCAAAGGTATCCTCTATCAGCCTGCCGTTGTCATCCTTACCGATAACACCCATAACACGAACAGGCATATCGGGGTCAAGGATAGCAAGGTCAAGACCGCAGTTACACACAAGACCGCCTATGGCTTTGCTCACACTACGAATAGAAGTTAAATTAGAATGTGCGGGATAAACGTCAATATCCTTTAATGCATCAACCAGCATATTGCCGGCGAGTATGATTCCGTTGTTCATATATTTTCTCGCTTTCTATATCAGTTGCGTTTTGCTTTTTTACTGTTTTTGATTTTTTCTAAATCATTTTCGTCTATCCATTCCTCGGTAAAACCGCAGTTACAGCAAATGTATCTGTTTACATTGACCGCAGAAAAAATAGAATTACCGACCATTACATTATTGCCTGTGCCGTAAGCTCCGGCGTATCCGTCGATCCTGACTATATCAAAAGACTTACATTTAGGACAAATTTTTGTATCTTTCATATTATTTTCCTCTCAATATCACTTGCAAAGACAAACAATATTCTCCACATGACCTGTTCTGGGAAAAAGATCATAGGGATAAACGGTAGATAATTTATAACCCTTTTCGATAAACAAAGCACAGTCACGGGCAAGGGTGTCGGGATTGCAGGAAACGTATACTATCTTCTCAACGTCTGCCGAAGCCAGCTCGTCTATGAGCTTGGGTGTAAGACCCTTTCTGGGCGGGTCGACTATAACGCAGTCGCATTTGTGAAGCGGAGCGTCGGACGCATCACCGCAGAGAAATTCAGCGTTTTCAATACCGTTGATGCCTGCGTTGACCTTGGCGTTTTCCACCGCCTGGGGGATTATCTCAACTCCGAACATATTTGCTGTCTTTGCCTTACTTGCTACACACAGACCTATAGTACCGCAGCCGCAGTATAGGTCTATAAAACTCTGACCCTCTTTCAGGTTACAAAGCTCGATAACCTTTGAGTACAAAAGCTCGGTCATATCGTGGTTGACCTGATAAAATGACTGGGGAGAAATACGGAAACGGCAACCTAAAAGCTCGTCCTCGATATAGGGATTACCCTTAAGTATAAAGGTATCCTTACCTAAAATAACGTTGGTATCCTTATCATTTAAGTTAAGTGCAAAGCACTTAACTTGAGGAAACTTCTCACAAACAGTATTGCAAAGCTCGTCTAAATAAGCAAACTTTTTTTTAGCAGATACAAGACAGACCATGACCTCACCTGTTGCTTTACCCAAGCGGAGATATATATGTCTTAAACAATCTATCCTTTTATCTTTTATGAAATCGGCGATATGCTTCTTTATCTCATAGAGCATGGGCTCTTCAAGGATACAGTTATCACACTCGATTATATCGTGGGTCTTGGGCTTATAGTAACCTATCTTTCCGTCTGTACCTACGGGATACTGCACCTTGTTACGGTAGCCCTCGGTCTTGTTGTTAGATGTGACCTCTGCAACATCTACGGTAACACCCGCCTTACGGAAGGCGTTTTCCACGTAGCTGCGCTTAAGCTGTTTTTCGTGTTCGTAGGTGATATGACGGTATACACAGCCGCCGCAAGTTTTTGAAACAGGGCAAGCCGACTCGGTACGGTAAGGAGAGGGGTTGATTACTTTCTCGATACGGGCAACAAGATAGTCCTTTGCCGCCTTGATTATCTTTATCTCAAGCTCGTCTCCCGTAACACCACCTTGAACAAAGGTGACTATACCCTCGATACGGCATATACCGTATCCGAGATTGTTTATATCGGTTATCGTAACCGTGTGTAATGAATTTTTCTTCAACATAGATTACTTCTTTTTGTAGAATGAATGATAGCTTGCTCCGTTCTGCAGCTTTATACCTCTTGCTTCTGCAAGTTCGGAAACTGTTACAAGCTGATAACCTCTTGAAATAAGCCAAGGAACTATCGCCTCTGTTGCCGCAGCTGTAGAATCGTAGATAGAGTGCATAAGGATAACCGAGCCGTCGGTAACCTGGTTCTTGATAACCGAGGTAACATAAGATGCGTCACGGTACTTCCAGTCAAGGGTATCTATAGACCAGATAATAAGGGGCATGCCCGCATTGTTACGGACGGTCTGATTGTATGAGCCGTAGGGGGGACGAAGCAGCTTGGGCTTGACTCCGCAGATGTTGAATATGGTGTTGCTTGTGGAGTTTATCTGGTTCGCAACACCGCTGCCCGAAAGGGTAGCAAGATTGGGATGATCCCAGGAGTGGTTTGCTACCTCGCATCCAATCTTGACCTCACGGCGGATGCAGTCGGGATATGCCTTTGCAAGATAACCGAGCTCAAAGAAGGTAGCTGCCGCACCGTACTTTTCGAGACAGTCGAGAATACGGTTAGTGGACTTGGGTCTGGGACCGTCGTCATAGGTGATAGCCACCATAGGCTTGTTGGGGTCTATATATCTGCCGATAGGCTTGATCTCTATATTATAGCTGCTTGTAAGTGTCTGTACCGCCGCCTTTGGGAGTATATTACCGACAGGCTTGGGATTTACGGTAATTACAGTCACCGCCTTGTGTCCGTCATCAAGGCTACGAGCCGTGATATAAGCCTTACCCTTGGATACTGCCGTCACCTTACCGGATGCATCTACCGCTGCCACGGCGGGATCGGATGAGCTGAAGCTTACTCTTGTATCCGCTGCATCATAAGGCCACACGGTAGGCTTGACCGAAATTTCAGCACCTACCTCGAGAACTGCACTTGATACATCGTTATACACAAGCTGAACATGTCGGGAGCTGTCATAGACACCGTTTTCGTAGTCGCCCATAAGACGAAGCAGAGAGCCTGCAAGCTCGGCTCTTGCCACGGTGCCTCGGGGAAGAAATATATCTGCCATACGGGGAGTTATAAGTGCTGCCTTGTTGGCGATCTCAACACCCTCAAGTGCCCAGTCGGATATATCCTCTGCATCCATATAGTCGGTAGGAGTTTTTTCGGCAAGGGTAATGCCGAATATCTCGGTATATCTTGCATAGAACACCGCAAGCTGCTCGCGGGTCAGGGTCAGGTGGGGAGAGAACTTGTCCTCAGAGGTGCCGTAAGCTACGCCTGTATCCTTTGCCCAGCAGACCGCCTTTGCATACCAAGCGCTCTCCTTAACATCAGAAAAGTATGGCGAAAACTCTGCCTCACCCTCGGTTATGTTATAAAGCACCTGACAGAGCTGAGCTCTGGTTATAGGCTCATAGGGTGAAAACTTATCCTCAGAGATACCCACCATATATCCCTTTTCAAGGCAGGCGTTAACGCAAGGGTAAAACCAGTCTTCAGCCGAAACGTCAGAAAACTCCTTTGCCACCGCAGGGATACAAAGAGCGGAAATCACAAGTGTAAGTGTCATTAAAAATGCTAAAAATCTTTTCATAAGCATACTTCTCCAGTTTGATATGATAATTTTACCACGAATGCCTTTATATTGCAAGTAAAATGTAAAAAGATTTTGTACAAGTTGACAGGTCGATTTTTGAGTGATATAATACATTATTATAATATAAAGCCCTTTGGAGGTTAAAATGGTAAAGTTGACAAGCGAAAAGGTCTTCCTGCGTAACGGTGTCGAAGTGATCGACGCTCCTGCCGTTTCTTACGAGGAAGCCAGAAAGAACACTATGGCATACTCTATCCTGCAGGCTCACAACACCTCAGGAGATGCCGATAAGTTAAAGATCAAATTTGATGCTATGGCATCCCACGATATTACATACGTTGGTATCATCCAGACAGCAAGAGCAAGCGGACTCACCGAGTTCCCTCTGCCCTACGTTCTGACCAACTGTCACAACAGTCTTTGTGCTGTTGGCGGTACCATCAACGAGGATGACCATATGTTCGGTCTCTCCGCCGCAAAGAAGTACGGCGGTATCTACGTTCCCGCACATCAGGCGGTTATCCACAGCTATATGCGTGAGATGATGAGCGGCTGCGGCAGAATGCTCCTTGGCTCTGACAGCCATACCAGATACGGTGCTCTTGGCACTATGGCTATCGGTGAGGGCGGTCCCGAACTGGTTAAGCAGCATCTCAAGAGAACCTACGACATCAACTGTCCCGAGGTAGTTGCAATCAAGCTTACCGGTGCCCCCAAGCCCGGTGTAGGTCCTCAGGACGTTGCTATCGCTATAATCGGTGCGGTATTTAAGAACGGTTTTGTCAAGAACAAGGTTATGGAGTTCGTCGGCGACGGTATAGCAAATCTTCCTATGGAATACCGTAACGGTATCGACGTTATGACCACAGAGACAACCTGTCTTTCCTCCATCTGGATGACAGACGACAAGACCGAAAACTACTTTAAGCTCCACAACCGTCCCGAGGCATTTAAGAAGCTCGCTCCCGGTGAGGTTGCGGCATACGACGGTATGGTAGAGGTAGACCTTTCTTCCGTTGAGTGTATGATCGCACTTCCCTTCCATCCCTCCAATGCATATACCATCAAGGAGTTCAATGCTAATGCAAAGGACATCCTTCACGAAAACGGTCTTGACGACCTTATTGCAAACATTACCGCTGACGGCAGAGTTCAGGCTGTACAGGGTGTTATCGCAGGCTGTGCCGGCGGTACCTTTGACAACATGTGCGCTGCAAGCGATATTCTTAAGACAGGCTGGGTAGGTGCAGACGAGTTCGCACTCTCCGCATATCCCGCAAGCCAGCCCGTGTTCCTTGAGCTTACCAAAAACGGCGTTGTTTCCACACTTCTTGAGAGAGGTGTAACAGTTCGCTCCGCATTCTGCGGTCCTTGCTTCGGTGCAGGCGACGTTCCGCCCAACAAGGGACTGTCCCTCCGCCACACCACCCGTAACTTCCCCAACCGTGAAGGCTCCAAGCCCGGTGACGGTCAGAGCGCATTCGTTGCTCTTATGGACGCACGTTCTATCGCAGCTTCCGCTGTTAACGGCGGTAAGGTAACTGCGGCAACCGAGCTTGATATCGACTATACAACTCCCGAGTATCATTTTGACGATACCGTATACCGCAACCGTTGCTACTTCGGCTACGGCAAGGCAGACGCTTCCGCTGAGCTTAAATTCGGTCCCAACATCACCGACTGGCCCGCACAGCCCGAGCTTAGTGAAAACATCCTCCTCGGTGTTGCTTCTCTTATTACAGATGACGTAACCACAACCGACGAGCTTATCCCCTCGGGCGAGACCTCCTCTTACCGTTCTAACCCCGAAAAGCTCTCTACCTTTGCTCTCTCCCGTAAGGATCCCGAGTATGTTGGCAGAGCAAAGGAATTTAAGAAGGGCGAGATCACAGAGACTGTTGCAAACGCTGTAAAGCGTTGCGGCGTTGATCCTGCAGAACTTGAGATCGCTTCCGTTGTTTACGCACGTAAGCCCGGTGACGGCTCAGCAAGAGAACAGGCTGCATCCTGCCAGAGAGTTCTCGGCGGTCTTGCAAATATAGCTATTGAGTACGCTACCAAGCGTTACCGCTCCAACCTCATCAACTGGGGTATGCTTCCCTTCCTCTTTGAGAGCGAGGAGCTTCCCTTCAAGGTAGGCGACTACATCCTCGTTAAGGGCGTTAAGTCCGGTGTTACCGAAGGCAAGCTGTCCTTTGAAGCATGGGCTATCACCGAAAACGGTACTGCAACCGAGTTCGAGCTTAAGATGGCTCCCTTGACCGACGATGAAAAGGATATCATCGCAAAGGGTTGTCTCATCAACTACTATAAGGCTAATTTATAATCTGACAAAACTCCGCCCACAGTGGCGGAGTTTATTTGGGGTTTATTATGTCACTATTGGTTAAACAGAAGAAATTCTATATAACTTTTATCTCTCTGACCCTTGCCATAGCCTTGCAGAATGTTATAGTTTATCTGGTAAACATAACAGACAGCGTTATGGTGGGACGGTACAGCGAGGATGCCCTGTCGGGTGTTGCACTGGTCAACCAGATACAGTATCTTCTCCAGATGTCGGTAACCGGCATCGTAGAGGGCTCGCTGATATTCAGCGCCAGAGCCTGGGGAGAAGGCCGTATAGACGGTGTCAAGAATATGGCAGCTATATCCTCAAAGGTGGCGGTCGGTGTATCAATGGTACTCTTTGCCATATGCTTTGCCATGCCCCGCGGAGTTCTGTCCCTGCTCTCAAACGATGCAGATGTTATAGGACAGGGTATGCTATACCTTAAGATAATGGTATTCACCTACCCTATATTCGCCTTCACACAGGCAATGCTCTCAATGCTCCGCAGTGTTGAAACCGTACTTATCGGCTTTGCAAGCTCAACCTTTGCGTTGCTTACTAACCTCGGACTGAACTATATAATGATCTACGGTAAATTAGGCTGTCCCGCTATGGGTGTCAAGGGTGCGGCGTATGCAACGCTTATTGCAAGAGCCCTTGAGTTTACCGTGGTATGTGTATATGTATTCGGCATTGATAAAAAGATCAAGCTCAAGGCAAAGGAGCTTATCCCCTTTGACAAGGCTCTGTTTAAAACCTATTTCAAGACCGGTGCTCCCGTATTTTTCTCGGGTGTACTGTGGGGCTTTGCCCAGATGCTCCAGACCGCAATTCTCGGTCATACCACAAAGGAAGCCATCGCCGCAAACTCAATAGCCTCCACGGTATTCTCGGTCATAACCGTTGTGACCTACGCCTCGGCTACAGCAACAGCGGTTATGATAGGTAAGACCATAGGTGAGCGTAAGCTTTCCCGTATACCTCTCTATTCAAAAACCTTTCAGATTCTTTTCCTCGGTATCGGTTTAGTGACAGGCGCACTTATCTTCCTTCTCCGCGGTCCCATAAATGCGATGTACAACGTATCGGCTGCCGCAACCGAGCTATCCAACCAGTTTATGCTGGTACTGTCGATAACGGTGATCGGTACCGCATACCAGAACGCAGTACATACGGGCATAGTTCGCTCCGGCGGCGACACCGCCTTTGTTTTCAAGGTGGATACCATATTCATGTGGTGTCTGGTGCTCCCCATGTCCTTCCTTTCGGCGTATGTATTCAAGTGGCCCCTGGTGGTCACCTTCATCTGCCTCAAGGGAGATCAGATATTAAAATGCTTCATAGCCTTCTGGAAGGTCAACTACGGAAAATGGCTTAAAAACGTCAAAGCGGAGTGAAAATCACAAAGCGGAGTGAAAATCACTCCGCTTTCTTTATCAATATCAAATCACAAGGAAGCAACGTTGCTGTCCTTTCTTTTTTCCTCTTCTGTCAAGGATTCAAAATCCACAAGATCATGATGCATTTTGGCAAGATCGTTTCTGCTGGATTTATCCGGAGATCCGCTGTATACATAACCTTCCGAGCGCATATATGCATTCCATCTTCGGTGCTCCAGATTTTCAAGAATGTCTCTTTCCTCAACGGTAAGATCCTCTCCTCTTTTATCCGATCCCGGAATACAACAATTTATCTTTGCTTTCATATGAACGGCTGAAGCCATAGAGGAACGGTAATTATACTCATACTGCCAGAATTCCTCCTCCTTGCCCCATTTCAGATGACGCTCAAGTGCAAGCTTCTCAAGCTCGCTTCCCATAAGTATTTCTTCGGAATACGAATAGGACAGCTCTCCCATAGGCTCAATCCCGTATGGCTGACCTCGATAGTTGGTAATACCGATCAATGCTTCCTTTTCCTCGGTATTGTACACTACCGCTTTTATAATCGGCTTGTGTCCCGCGCGTTCACAGAGCATTCTGATATTGGCAGCCTGGTTTATATTATTTTCATCATCTCCCAGACACACAAACACAAAGCTTACCTCGGTAAAGCTTGTCAGAGTATCGGCAAATTTTTTTGTTCTGACATCCACACCGGAATGAATATTTACCGTATACTCGCTTTCTCCGGGAATAAAAACTCCGTTATATCTATTATCCATAAGCTCGGAGCAAAGGGCTGAAAACTTTTCTTCGGCAAGCTCATCGCTGTCAAAAGCATCAACGGTCACGCAATAACCGTCCATCTGCGAAAACCAGGTGACGGCTTTAAGAATTTCCGTGCCGTATTTTCCCAATCCCGCGATTACGATATGTATCTTCTTTTTATCGGATTCCGTTGATACAGCGGAGGAAAAAATACGTTCGCCCTCATCATAAAGAAATCGGTATATAAGGAAACGCACCTCATTTACACGTCTGAGCTTTATCTCACCTCTCTCGGCATTTGCCAGCAAAAGCTCGCCCTCCGTGCCGGAGGAAAACGTATAAAGGCTTGTGTTCTTTCTGTGCGAGTACTTTTCCAGAAGCTTGAGTGAATCTATCAGGTTACGGTCTTCTTTTTCTCCGATCGCAAAAAGGAACATCTGCGCTTTTTTGCTATGTCTTATAAGATCCGCCGCAACAATATTCTTTTTCAGAATAACCGCCTTCAAGCTCATAGCAGTTTCAACATGCTCACTTAATACATCGCCGTTCTCCCGGTCCACATCAGTAAAGACCAACAGAGCTTTTTTATGTTTTGTTCTGATGCTTTCGGCAAGAAGCAAGGACTTTTCGTTCATCTCGGAAAATACGTATACATCTCCGAAATAATGAAATCTGTAATTCAGATCCTCGATAAGATTTTTGAACAGTGATACCAAAAATCCAAAGGTAAGAACCGGTGCAACAAAGAACAGTGCCGACATATACATCGAATATGCACCGCTCAGAGAGGACGAAGCATTGCTGATATTATCAAGTATCAGATCCGCACCCACGTTGACGGTAAAAACCTGTATCGTCTGCAATATGTCAAAAACACAAAGCTTAAGTATAAATCCCGATTCTTCGGCAAGCATAGAGGAAAACATCGGTATCAACCCTATAAACACCGACAGAAAAACTCCTGCAAAAATTATATAAAAGGGCGTAAGAACACGGTCGCTTTTATAATTTCTTGCCACAGCCAAAGCATATAAGACCGAAACGAGAATGATTAACGGGGAAATTATAAAGCAAATATTCCAGATCATCTTACTGTACCCTGAAGCCTAAATCTCCAAATCTGTTGCGGATGTTCTCATGAAAATACTTTCCCTGTGAGGGCGCGCCTAAAAATTCAAACCACATATACTCAGGGAAATTCATATACTGCCACACCACACCGCCCTTGAACTCGACCTCCAGGGTCTGTGTAGCAGGGTCATAACCGGCACTTACAATATTTGATGAACTGATAGGTTGTCTTTCCATTTTATTTCTCCTTTTATATCATTTGGGGTGAAATCCCGAAGAAGGCCTTGGCGGAGACCACACAACCCTCGGGAATATGTATTTCCGATAATTTGCTGCAATCCCAGAATGCCATATCACCTATAATACGAACGCTTTCCGGGATAACCAAACCGCTGAGGTTGTTGCAACGTGAGAATGCCTGTGCCGAAATCTCGGTAGTACCTTCAATTATGCTGTACTCTATAGGCTCGGGGGCTTGGGTGTTGGGCATAAATCTGAGATCGGGATGATAAGCCTTGATCAGCTTGAGCGTGTCTCCGGATCTTTCATAAAGCGCAACTCCGTCGGCTATAATATAAAGGTTTGCCGTATCCACTCTGAATTTTTGACTGATTTGGCCCTGATAGGTAGAGACAGCGAGGAAGCTGTCGTTACCTATGCTCTCAACCGATGCCGGAATATATACGTCCTCGATGGGACATCCTGCAAAGGCTTGAGCACCGATGATCCTGAGTCCTTCATTTACATCAAGATTGGATAGCACCCGGCAGAAGCTGAACGCCTGTGCTTCTATAACCTCAAGAGAGCGCGGCAGCTCAACACTTTTAAGATTGGTACCTGCAAAGGCCTTTTCTCCGATCTTCTTGAGAGTTGAAGGGAATTCTATTTCACACAGAGATCCCAGTCTGTCGTATGCCTGAGGCGATATTTCCTCTACTCCCTCGGGTATTACCGCTTTAACAGGATCGCCAAGCTCGGCAATAAGAGTTTTTTGGTCAGCGGAAAGAAGTGCCGTACCGTTAACGGTGAGGTAAGGGTTGGAGGAATCGATTATAATATTTTCGATAGATTTCTTTTTGAAATACATTCCGGTTGCAAAATCCGCCTCCCCCTTGTAGAAGGCATCGGAACTTATTTTTTTGGTTCCCTTTCCAACATATAAGGTAGTCAGCGGCGAATCCTTGAACAGACCGCGCTGAACCTCCTCCATGCTGTCGGGTATGTTTATCTCAGTAAGATTGGTACATCCCGCAAAGGCTGTTCCCGTAAGAGATTTAACCGATTCGGAAAGATGAACCTTTTCCAGATTTTTGCAATCCTTGAACACGTCACCGTTTACCGCAGAAATATAATCGCTTATATATATCTCTCTGACGTATTCGTTACCCTTAAAGCAACCCTTTTCCAAAGAGATAACAGGGTGTCCCGCTATCATAGCAGGGATAACCACAACCTCCTCGTCGCCGGTATATGCAGTGATCTTGGCATTGTTTTTCTTATCCACGTTAAGTTCAAAGTAATCGGCAGGAGATGCACCCTCGTCCTGTAGATATTCAAGCTCATACAGGCAATCGTTGAATGCATCCTCCTGAATATTGACTCTGAAGTTTTTGAATTCAACCTCCGAAAGCTCTTCACATCCGGCAAAAGCTTCGTTACCGATATCCCTGAGAGAATGTGGAAGCACCAGCTTCTTCAAGGATGTACAGCCTGAAAAAGCAAGATTGCCAATGCGCTCCAATCCTTCGGAGAAGATCACCGTTTCCAACCCATCACAATCGGAAAAAGCAGATTCTTTTATCTCCTTTACCGAGGGAGGAATAATAAGTGTTTTAAGATCACCCTGTGCATAAAATGACTCATTTCCTATATAGTCTATACCGTAGGGAATACGCATCGTTTCATCACAAAAGCTGCATCCGGTAACAGTAATCTCATTCTTTCTGTTTTTCTTGACGATAATCTGATCAAGAGTTCCCTCAGCATCCTCAAAACTTCCGTAATCAAGACCGGGAGTTCTGTAAAGCTCCTTTATATCTTCGATTATCTTCACTCTGTCAAGCGCCAGCTTTGTGCACTTTTCTTTTTCGGGGCGTACGATAAGACCTATACTTGTCAGATACCGATGTAAGGTCATGCCGTATATTTCGGAAGAACGGTTGATTGCTGTTTTCAGATTACCCTTAATGTCCGGATTTTCCGCAATAATACCCGTTATGGAAGCAGGCTTAGCTTTACCCTCATAACGAAGCTTCAACTGTTCTATAACCGCCTTACAGTCGGTCTCTCTTCGGCCGGCATCCGAGGATATACCTGTAAATCCGTAGGCTCTTAACATTTCCTCCGCGGAATCATATCCCAGCCATACGCTGATACCCAGAACCGACTTATAGATAGATTTGTGGCTTTTTGCCAGATTATCGGATATATGTTTATCCGGATAATCCTTGGCAAGTGTATTCACAATATAATCTATTCTCGGCTTGATGATATCGGGCTCAAATCCGGGCTGATAGAGAACACTGCTGCGAAGAGCCCGTGCATCATCGGTACTTATATGCGCAAAGCCATAGTCCAGCATAAGTCTGTCGGCGCTGGGATAACCTGCACGCACGTACAGCTCCGAAATTCCCTTTGATACCTGCTTGGCAACAGCATCCAAAGCAAAGACCTTATGCTCGGGATAGAGCTTTTCGAGATCATCAAAAATCTTTTCCGCAGATGAACGCAGACTCGTGTCCGTAATTCCGTAAAATCTTTTTGCACCGTCAATATTGAGAAGCTGAGAATATACGTCCTCATCGCTCATTGAAAATGCCCTGATGCTTTGGGAACGCATAAATCTCATATCAAGACCTGCAGGCAGAACCACGTCCTCCAGATATATCAGCAGATATTCCCTGTTGGTGTCCCTTGAATAGTTCAGCTCGTCGACCTTATCCAAAAAGTCGAGATAACTTCCGGACAAAAACGCAATAAATAAATCACATCTCTCGATATGCTCGGCTATGATCTCGTCGGTCTCCATACCGGGAGAAATTCCGTCATCGATCCAGAAGCGGAATCCTCTCATATCAAGTTTTTCAAGAATATTTAAAATTCTTTCTCTGTCATTCTGATGAAAGCTGACAAAAATATACGGATCGCCGCCTTCATAAATATCAGGCTTGTAAACTGAATTTTCCATAATGTCTCCTACTCCTTGGAAGCCGTCATAGCTTCAACGAGATACAATCTTTCAAAAAGCTCGGATTCGGACATTTGCTGCATAAACAGTGCCTGAATCCTTCCGTAGCGCATTTTTAGGCCCGGGGACAGCAACACGTCGTCTATATAAATAACATTCATCGGCTTCCCCTTGGTACGGGCAAGAGCCAGCTCGTCGCGGCAATTCTGGGATTTTACGTATGCTTTTGAAATAAACGCTATCATATTTGCACTTCTGTCCAGATGCTCGGAAATATAT